>CAKZQZ010000099.1 GCA_937142855.1 uncultured Alphaproteobacteria bacterium
CGCTCCACAGATAAACATGCTTGGTTGAAAAATTCCAGTTGCAATGTATCCAACTGATACAGGAATGCATCCAATTGTTATTAAAAAACCGCTCGCATCAACAAAGTGTTTAGGTTTAACATTTTTCATTAATAAATACATAGTCACTGGAACAGCCCATATGGATGCAGCCCCTCCAACTAAACCTCCCAAAGCCCCTAGACCACCTTGCCAAAATATATCTTGCTTAGGTTTCATTCTAAAATGAAACCCAAAAACCTGAAGACTAACAAAAGATAATACAGCAAATGCAAATATAAGCCTTACTAAATCATCTCCTATTTTTTCGGCATAAAACGAAGTAATTAAAATACAAACAACTAAAGAAATAGCAAAATATTTATATTTAACTATAACTTCCTTGGGATTGTCAGCCTTACTAAATTGCCAGATATTTGCTACTGTCATTGGAATTAAATTTAATCCAAGAGCAATTAAAGGAGATATGAAAAAAGTCATAATAGTTATTGCCGTAGTTGGGAGGCCAATTCCAATAACACCTTTTACTAAACCAGCCAATAAATAGGCAAGAGCAACTATAATGGCAATTTCATTTGGATTGTTTGTGATATCCAACAGTAATACTTTCGGTAAATTTTTTAAAAATTTAAAATAACATGTTAATAATAATTAGCCTAATCTCAATATTATAACTCCGAAAAACAATCCAAGTATTAAGCCACACTTAGTAAAATTAAGCTTTTCCTTTAAGAAAAAGAAACCAAGTAAGATTGCGAATAGAATTGAAGTTTCCCGAAGAGATGAAATAACAGCAATTGGTTGATATAAACATGCCCAAACAACAATAGCATAGGCCATATAAGAGGCTGTACCACCTACAAAAAATAGATTTTTACCATTATTAATAACTTTTTTGATTATATCCTTTTCTATCCATCTCGCATAAGCATAAAATAAAAGTCCATTAATTAAGGTCATTACACTATAAAAGCCTATTGGATTTTGAGTAACTCTTGCACCATAACCATCTACTAAAGAGTAACTAGCTATTAAACATCCAGTTATAACTGCTAGGTAAAATCCCTTAAAGTTTGTCTCTTTACCAAAATATTGTTTAGTCCCATAAATAACAAGAGAAAGCGAAATCAACAAAATTCCCAAAGTTTCTTGAAGAGAAATATTTTCATTTAAAAACAAAAAACTAATACAAGTAATTAATAAAGGCGACAACCCTCTCGCAATTGGATAGATCTCAGACAATTCTCCATACTTGTAGGCGTTTAGAAGAAAAGCCTGATATATACAATGGATAACAGCACTGGCTAGAATGAAATAAAAACCATCCAAGCTAGGCAATCCAAAAACAAAAAGACCGAGTAAGGCAATTGGAATATGACCTAACACAACAGCGGTCATACTTAATAATTTATCCGTGGAACCTCTAAGTAAGAAATTCCACAATGCGTGTATAAACGCAGCAAATAAAACTGCGACAATTATAATAGGTTCTATTTCAAATTTTCCTTAGCTAATTATATCAACTAAATTTATTTCATAAGTTAAATCATATTTCTTAGCAAAGAATTTTAAATTTATTAAAGATTTCTTAAAATTACATTCAGGGAAAATAGTTAGTATGCAATTCTTACCATGTAAAATTCATCTAAATTTTCTGATGAAATACAAATAAATCTCAGTCTTTCAACAAATTGAATTGTTTCATCATATGCCTGCCGCAAAACTCTTTGGTTAAAAGATAACCAACTGATCTCACGATCAAAATATCTATCATTTTGATTAGTTAAAATCTTATTTGTTTTATGCATTAAGGATAACTCGGGCTTAACCAAACTGGTTTTGAGTATCACTGAGTAAAAATTTACCTTAACTTCATCAATTCATACAGAGTGAATCCTCAAAACATATTTAATATATGACTAATTTATTAAGGTTTTATTACAATCTACTTTTAGATCATTACCTCTATTAAAAAAGGGCCTGTTTCTTTTAATCCATTTTTAAAACTTTTAACTAAATCTTCTATGTTATCAACACGGACAGCGTCAACGCCCATCCCCTTTGATAATGAAACCCAATCTAAAGAAGGATCTTGTAAAGACAACATCTCCATTGCAGATTTACCTGGATTTACAACGCCCACATTAGTTAACTCACCTTGAAGTATCTTGTAACTTTGGTTTGCAAAAATTAATACGACTATGTCTAGGTTTTCCCTAGCCATTGTCCACAATGACTGGACAGTATACATAGCGCTTCCATCACCCTCTAAAGAAATAACCTTTCTATCAGGACATGATATTGCAGCACCTATGGAAACTGGCATACCAAATCCAATTGAGCCTCCACAATTGTTTAACCAAGTATGAGGATGAGACCCAGCGGTTTGATAAAAAAACTCTCTTCCAGTTGTAACAGATTCATCAACAACTATAGCGTTTTCAGGAATTAAGGCTCCTAAAACCATACCAAGAGTTGTAGGATTAATTGCCCCTTTAGGAATATCTGGAATATTTAATTTTGAAATTGTACTCGGAGCGTCAGTAGAAATTCCCACTCTGTCTGATAACTCTTCAATCACATTAGTTATATTGTCAGAAATATTAGCTAACTCAAAAAACTTAGTACTGTCTTGAGTTAAAATGCCAGGCTTATTTGGATAAGCAAAAAAAGCAACAGGTCGTCTTGCTCCTATAATTAAAATAGTATCAAAATTCTTTAGAACCTCGACAGCTTTATCAACTACGTAAGGTATTCTAACAGAATTTACTCTTCCAGCACCTTTATCTAGGCGAGCATTAAACCAATCAGTCTTTATTTCACAACCTATTTTGTCGGCTACTTTTGCCAATTTGATGAGATTATTTTCTTCTAAAGCTGCTCCCCCAACGAGAATTAAAGGGTTCTTAGAATTCTCAATTGCTAAAATTGCTTCTTCTATTAATTTAGAAGAAACATCTTTTGGTTTCATATTCAATTCAACTGTCTGAATTTTATCACCATCATTCCAGGCCGTATCGCCAGGTAAAATTAAAGTTGCAATTTGTCCGGGTTTTACATTTGCTTGCTTTATGGCTTCAGCACCATCTTTTGCTATATTTTTTGATGATTTACTTGTTTTTACCCAATGTGAAACTGGCTTTGCTATTCCTTCAATATCAGAAGTTAGTGGTGCGTTTAATTTTATATGATCTAGAGCATGCTCACCTACTATATTAACAATAGCTGAATTAGCTTTTTTTGCATTATGAAGATTAGAAAGACCATTAGCCAAACCAGGCCCTAAGTGTAATAAAGTAGATGCTGGAGATCTTTTCATTCTAAAATAACCATCAGCAGCACCAGTTGCGCATCCTTCAAAAAGACATAGGACGCTTCTCATCGTTTGAAATTTATCTAAGGCCGCAACAAAGTGCATTTCTGATGTTCCTGGATTAGTAAAACAAACATCAACATCACCTTCTAATAAAGTACCAACTAAACTCTCTGCACCGTTCACAAGCCCCTC
>CAKZQZ010000100.1 GCA_937142855.1 uncultured Alphaproteobacteria bacterium
TTGCAGCATAACCAAGACAGGCTACGTCTGCTACAATAAACGCAGCACTAACCCATCCAACTGGATTCCACCAATTAGTTAATACGCCTATTCCATAAACAGCACTACCTGCTCCAATTCCCACGCATAAACCTCCAACAAAATCCCCAGCTGTAAGCTCTTGCATTTGATTTAATTCTAATGATTTCATAATAAAACTTTTTTAGTTAATGATTAATTTTGTCCAAAACCACAGTTTGTTCCTGCCACATAACCTGCAGCATATCCAGCGGCTACTACTGCCAGACCTGCTCCAGCTGTTGCAACTGTTAAGAGAAACCCTCCAGCTATTAAGCCAAAAGTAATTCCCCATCCACCTTCACAAGAAATATCGCCTCCTTGCACGATTTCCATTTGTTTTAATTCTAATGATTTCATTTTTTTATTTTTTTTGAATTACGTCATTCAAAGTTTGATATTAGGTTTAGAAATTGAGAATAACGGTAGCAACGTCTTAAACTTTGAATACTGTTTGTTACGTTTGGGTAATCAGCTCTTATTAATCGTTTTTATATTTCAAGCCTTATTGCAAACGAAAGTTTTAATCAATTTGTATTTAATGTTTATTGAATTTTAGTAATACTTATATAAAAGTATCATTATGGGTTTTTTTTAAACTTTTATTTTTGCTCAATTATTAAAGCAAAATGACCTTTTTAAAATGGTGTTCATTAAAGTATTTTGAATAAAATATTCAAAAGTGATTAAATACGTTTTAATTGGAATAAATAATGATGAATCAAATAAAATTCAAGAAATATTTAACAAGAATTATTTCTTTGAATTTCTTGGTAATTATCAAGACACAAACACAGGAATGGAATTCATCCTAAAAAACCTCCCTCATCTAATTATTATTAATATAGACAAAGTCAAAAATGCTTTTCATTATATCGATGAATGTAAAAAATATCATCTAAATAGTTTCAATTATATATGTTATTCAAAAAATAAAGACAAGGCTTATCAGGCTATAAAAAATAATGCTATTGATTATTTAATTAGCCCAGCTAATAATCTTGAAATAAGAAAATCAATGATGAGATATAAAAAGAATTTCGATGATGAAAATTCGAAATCCATCTGTTTAAAGTCTAATAATGATTTTCAATTTTTAAATATTGATGATATAATATTATTAAAAGCGGATAACAACACAACAGATTTCATATTAACTAATAATAAAAAAGTTACCGCATATAAATGTCTAAAGTATTTTGAAAATGATTTACCCAAATGTTTTCTGCGAATACACAAAAGTTTTATAATCAATTCAAAATATGTAAAAAGGATAAATTATGGAAAATGCAATTTTCTAATTGATCAACTTAATTCAAATATTCCATTCTCAAAGACATATAATCATAATGTAAACTATATTAAAAATTCATTAGACCAAAAAACAAGTTTTCAATTGAATTAAACTATCTAAACTAGTGATTTCACTAAACCAGTGACGTATTTCACTATACAATAACCTAAACGTTCTTTAAATACTGTAAGGCTATATAATTTAGCATCATAGAAATTTCTAAAACACTATAAATAATAGTGGTTCGCGCGAATTTTTGAGTTTCAGCTAGCATCTGACTCGCTTAACCAATAAGTAACTTAAAAATTCAAAAAAATGAAAAATTTAAAAGTATTATTCTTGCTTGGAATATTAGTTAGCTCTTTTGTTTCTTGCTCCAAAGAAGAAGTAAATAATGAAGAAAATCAAATTTCATCTACCACTTTTTTATCAGGAAATGAAGATGTCCCAGATGCTGGAAGAGGTGGTGGAAATTAAAATCTAACAAATCTCTAAACCTAATAATTTTATTTATTTCTTATTAAAGCCTTACATTAGTTAAGGCTTTATTTATGAAAAAAACATTATTAATATTATTCTTTTTGACTTTTTTCAGTTGTACAAACCAATACAACTCAAATGAAGATTCTATTAGAATAAATGAATATAAAGAGAAATCTTATAAATATTTATCACAAAATGATTCCATCCTCTTTTTTAAGTTTAATAAAGAATATTTATTATATGCTCTAAAACAAAGAGATACTACATCAATCGCTGATTCATATTGGAGCTATGCAATCTATTATAATAAGAAGGAAGCTAATGACAGTGCTTTTAAATATTTTCTAAAATCTTATAGACTATATGAAAAACAACATAATTTATCTGCCATATCAAGACAACTTTATGACATTGCTAAAATTAAAAGTAGGATTAGAGATTTTACAGGTGCTGAAAAACTATTATATCAATCTTTAGAATATAATTCAGATAAAGATTTAGAAATATTGATTAGAAATTTTTTAGGAGTAATATATAATAATCTAAACGAGTTTAAAGAATCTTTTGAAAACTATAACATTGCATTAGAGCTTATAAAAGAAAATGATAAATTCAAATACCTAGAAAAAATAATATACAACAATCTAGGAATTCTGTTTCAGAAACAAAAGGATTACGATAAATCATTAGACTATTTTTATAAAGCATTAGCAGAAATTGACAAAACCGACATTAGTAGATTAGCAAGGTATAATACTAATATTTTTCATACGAAAATGTTGATGGGAAATATATCTAGTGATATCGAAGATGGATTATTATCTTCTTTAAATCAAAGGATAGATATAAATATACCAACTGACATTATTGATGGTTATTATAGTCTTTCAAAATACTATCAAGCGGTTAATAATAAAGAAAAGTCATTATTATATGCTACTAAAGCATTAGAGATTGCAACTCAACATGATTTGACTAGAGACAAATTGAAAATATATTTATTATTAGCTGATTTATCACCTGAAAATGCTATCAACTATTATAGAGCAAGCATTAAATTAAAAGATAGTTTAGAGCTAATAGATAGAGCTATCCGAAACAAATATGCTCGTGTTGAATACGATACAAAAAAATTTAAAATTGAATCGAATAGACTTTCAAAAACAAACAACTATTTGATATCAAGCATCTTTCTATTGATAACTCTTTTTATTTTAATTATATATATAAGAAAACAACGTGCAAATGCTAAACAATTAAGATTAGAAGCAGAAATCGAGAAAGACAAAGTAGAAATGTTTAAGTTGTCAGTTCAAAGTCATAAAAGTTTTGAAAAGGGAATAAATGAAGAAAGAAAGAGGATTTCTATGGAACTTCATGATGGTCTATTAAGTTCAATTACAAGTATGAAATTGTCATTATCTGTTATCAATCGAAGACTAATTCATAAAGGGTTTTCTGATATTATCCGAGTAGATTATGAGAAAGAAATTACTGATCTTGAAAATAACATAAGAAGAATTTCACATGGTTTATATAATAGCATTAACAATAAGTATGATTTTATATCAATCTTAACTCAAAATATTTTTACAGTTAACTCGATTAATGCAACTATTGAGCAAATAGATGAAATCAATTGGAAAGATGTAAATGAATATGTTCAATTGAATATTTTAAGAATAATTCAAGAGGCATTTAAAAACACTCACAAACACTCTAAAGCAACTGAATTTAAAGTTATTTTTCATCTTTCAAAAAACGCACTCAAAATTACTATTTATGATGATGGAATAGGTTTTAATGTTTTGAGTCAATTTAATGGTATTGGTTTAAAAAACATTAAAACTAGAGTAATTGAAAATTTAAGAGGAACATATGATATTGCCTCAAATAATAATGGAACAATAATAAAAATCATAATACCAAATCTATATGAAAACTATTAATACATTAATAATTGAAGACCACCCTTTAATGGTTAGAAATTATAGGGATGGCATAGACATTTATCAAATAGAATATGAAAATGATTTTGAGTTTAATATTACTGATGTAAATGATTGCAAAGCCGCATATGATTTCATTATGAATTGTAAAAAAACTAATACTTCAATTGATTTAGTGTTTTTAGATATAGGAATTCCAAGCGAAGAATCCCTTGGCCTTTTGTCTGGTGAAGATGTTGGAGTTTTACTATTAGATGAATTTCCTGGAGCTAAAATAATAATCAGCACAGGGTATGATGACAACTATTTGCTTTCAAGTGTACTATCAAGAATAACTCCTATGAGTGTATTAGTTAAAACTCAACTTGACATAAGTGAAATTGTCTTTACAATAAAATGTGTTTTAGAAAATAAAAAGAGTTATAGTCCAAAAGTCTCTAAAATTATAGACAACTTAACGAGTTTTCACAAAATCAAAATAGATGAGATTGATCGTGCTATTCTTCATGAAATTTCAATGGGAAGTAGATTACATGATATGGTTGAAACATTATTAATTTCAAAAACAACGATTGATAGTAGAAAAAGAAAAATGAAAGAAATATTTAATATTGAATCCGACAGAGAATTAATAGCTGTAGCTAAGGATAAAGGATTTATTTAAAAGATCTTGAATTTTTCAAATTTTATTGAGTTTTAAACACTTATAGTCGTACGAATTTGTTTTGTTATGTAAAACATGTTTAAATTTTGACAAGATTTTTGGTTAAAAATTAAAGAGTGGTTTTTTAGTCTTTAAATAAATTAGCTTGATTGTTTAATTTAAAAACACCAAAGATTATGAAACAATTTCTAAAAAACTTTTTAACAATATTTTTATTTGTTTTCTTCTTCTCTTGTTCTAAAACTAACGAAGAAACTACAAATTTAAATGTATCAATTCAAGAAGATCAATTTTATTTAAATGAGGAAAATGCTTTAATGATAGCCTCTGAATTAACTTTTCCTCAAAAAAGAAATTTAATTGGAAAAAGTGATAGTTCTAAAAAGACAATTAAAGAACGGAGAGCTATACCTGACGATAACAAAATTAATGCATATTATATTATTAATTATAATGAAGGTGGTTTTGTTATAGTTTCAGCAGATAAAAGAGTTCAACCAATATTAGCATATTCAGAGGATTTAAATTTTAATCTTGAAAAAAATCAAATTCCTGGTGGATTATTAAATTGGTTAAAAGAAACTGCTTTAAGTATTGGTGAAATTAGAAAAAATAATACCAATAAAAAATTGGAAGATTTCGCTACTGTTAGTTTATATTCAGACTCATCAGAATACCAAAAGCTTATAAATTCATCAATTTCAAATGTAGCGAGACCATCTGATACCAATGATCCAAATGAATGTTTTGATCAAAGTTGGTATTATGGTCCTTTAATTAATTCAGAATGGAATCAAGGAAACGGTTTTAATAACTTGCTAGCAAACTATGGATGTAATTCTATAGGAGGTAGACCGCCAGCAGGATGTGTTGCAACAGCTATTGG
The DNA here is from genome assembly GCA_937142855.1 of uncultured Alphaproteobacteria bacterium. Lineage (GTDB taxonomy): Bacteria > Pseudomonadota > Alphaproteobacteria > Puniceispirillales > Marisalimonadaceae > Marisalimonas. Next base: position 5,334 of record CAKZQZ010000100.1, read on the forward strand.
TCAAGTAATGCGATTTTATCAAAAACCTACGAATTACAATTGGTCAAACATGCCACTTAATCAATACGGTTCTAACGAAATCTCATTACTTTTGAAAGATATAGGAACTGCTGTTAATATGAATTATGATTGTGATGGCTCTGGTGCTGATACATCTGATGGAGTTAGTGCATTAAAGAATACGTTTGGATACTCCTCTGCATCATTTGGTAGCTGGAATCATTCAACAACAAAAAATGAAATAGTAAATGGAAGACCAGTTATCTTAGCTGGAAGTGCTACATATAGTTGTTTTTTGTGGTGGTGTAAATCTACAGGAGGTCATGCTTGGGTTGTAGAAGGGTATAAGTCTCATTTCTATTGTAGTACTGGAACTCAACACACATATTATTATATGAATTGGGGTTGGGGCGGTAGCTATAATGGATATTATGCATACAATGATTGGAGTCCTAGCAGTTATGATTTTAATCAAAATAAAAGAATGATGTATAACATAAAACCTTAATATTATGAAAATTCAGATTTTATTTTCAAACTTAATTTTAATATTATCTTTAATGGCGTGTAATAAAGAAGACTTTAATCAAGAAGTTTATCTTGGTGAAATTCAGTTCAGTTTTTCAATACAGAATAAAAATGGTGATGATCTATTAGATAAATCTGTAAGTGGAACTTTTAACACGCCTTCTATTTCTCTTTATGAAAAAATAGATGGAAAATATGTGCTTTATGAAGATTTAAATTCTGCACACCCTTATGGATATAAAATAATTAAACATGATGGTGTTTATAAGTTTACACCATATTATTTAGGAAGTCCTAAATTATATACTCATGATTTAAAAATAGATTGGGGAAATGGGATGATAGATTATATTTCTGTCGGTCTTGAAAATGGAGATGGAGATACTAGGATAATTCAGGAAATACTATATAATGAAGATCTCACATGGATTAGAACAGACCAAACATCAGACATATATTTTATAGTTAAGATTGATTGATTGATTTAAAATATAAAATATCCGAAATTAATATTTTCCAAATACCTGTTAGGACACGAATTGTCTAAAACAATTGAGATTTACACTCATATAAGCAATAAACCTATCGCAAAAGTAATTAGTCCAAAGGACAAAATTTTAAATGATAAACAAAAGAACAACAATAAGTTACGGCGGTGAGGCTTACTAAAACACTAATTGTTCTGTCATTAATAAATAGGTTAGGGAAATTTAAAAAAAAACAAAATGTATAAAAAAGCAATACAGAATATAAAACAATCAATTTTTCCAATATTCTTCAAACATGTTCAAGGAAAAGTAACTACAATTGGTGTATCTGGTACAGGTTTTTTTATTGATAATGTTGGTCATTTTATCACAGCTAATCATGTTATCAATGATGCACCACAAGGTTCCGAAATCCTATTTGCCGGGAATGTGCCTCATAATATTATTCAACCCATCAATATAAATGAGGTTCTAATCAATGAAGAAAGAGATATATATATAGGACGAGTCGATGCAAATGCATTACCACCTGTTCAACTAGATTTTGGGAACACAGAAATTGGAACTTCCGTTTGTTTGTGTGGATATCCAATGGCACAGATAGGTCAAAACCCTGATGGCAGTATCAATGTAAATAATGTACGTCAATATTGGCAACCAACATTTTCAATAGATGGGGCACAAATCAACCATAATGGTATGTTATATGAGGGTTTTATAACTCAAGATACGTCTCTTCGGGGAATGAGTGGGGGACCTGTTTTCGATAAAAAAGGAAATGTAATTGGCTTAGATGTAGCAACTTTTACACGACAAATTGCTCTTCAAAATGGGGAAAATATGCCAGTTAACAATGGAGTAGTTACAAGCCTTAAAAGTGTTCAAACAATAATAGAAGACATAATCAATAATTAATAGCCGCATGGAACCATTATCAATTATAGCTATAGGTGCAGCTGTAGGTGGCGCGGCAGGAAAATTTGTTGAAAAGGCATGGGATTCAGGTGAAAAATGAATTCAAACCTATTTCAAAGACCATAATGAGATATCACAAGAAAAAGCAGCTGTAAATACAATGGATTTTTTAAATGAGCTTGCCCAAAACGTAAAATAGTTGGAAGATTCAAATCAAATTACCAAAGAGAAAATTGAATCAGCACAAGATCATCCCGATTTTTCAGCTTTATTGCAAAAAGCATTACTCACTTCTTCACAAACTGATAATAAAGATAAGCATGTATTGTTAGCTAGACTTGTCTCTGAAAGACTGAAATCTAAACCAGAATCAATACTTGCTTTAGGTTCAAAAATGGCATGTGAGGCAATTTCATATATGACAGTTAGTCAAATTATAATATTGGGTCTTGCGGTTAACTTTTATGGTATAAAACCAAATCCATTTCCACCAAATGGTTTGACTGAAGATAATTTTCAGGATTGGATGGACAATTGGTTAACTCAACGATTAAAACCTTACCAGAATATTGAATCAAAACGAATTGATTTTATTCATCTTGAATCCCTTTCTTGCCTTAAGGTAAACACCTTTATTGGTAGAGGGTTAGATGGGATGTTTGATAAAGATAATTTTAAGTTTAATTTTGAGAAAATGAAAGATGTTCAGCTTAAAGAATCCATGAAGAAAATTTGGAATGATGGATTTCAGAACATTGAACTAACAACTGTCGGACATATAATTGGTGTTTCAGTATCAGATATATTGATAAACACTATCACATCTTTCGATGGTTGGGATTAAATATAAAAAATACCCTAACAATGTGTAAAATGCATAGCACCCTTCGGGATGGTACGCTTTACACGCAACGTTGAAAGACAACAGAGAAGACACTATAAAAGAACATTTCCTTGAAACAAAAAAACTTATTCTCTTTGAAGAAAAAGTTGGAGACGAAAAAGTTATCTATAGACAACACAAGGAAGATGAAAACAAAGAATATGTCAAAATCTATGTACAGAATGACAAGGACTATTTTTTTGATTTTGATGGACAAACAATAAAGAATGTAGAGTTAAGAGGATTTAAAGAAATTCCACACTTTTTTAGTGGTTTTGGGTATGGTTTTTCAAACAACACAATT
>CAKZQZ010000101.1 GCA_937142855.1 uncultured Alphaproteobacteria bacterium
GATTGTGTCATATCTTTGCTGGTCCGTACAATACCATAAAATATTTGGTAGTTTATGATTCATCTTAAAAATTCTCCCCATAATAAATCTAATTATGGAAATTATTAAAAAACAAATACTTTTTAATTATTATCCTATAACTTTAAGTTATTACAATATAAAATTATTTATTTTTTGTTATGCATGTTTTTCTTTTGATGCTTTAATATTTTCTTCTTAAGTAAATTTTTAAAAGTAAATGAAATGATTAAAGTAAGACAAATTCAATTTTTTCTTTCTGTTATACAATACAAAAGCTTTGTAAAGGCAGCTAATAGTTTAAATGTTTCTCAACCAGGTGTAAGTAAAGCCATAAGAGAACTTGAAGAAACCTTGCAGGTTAAGTTAATCAAAAGACACCTGAATGGAATAGAAATTACAGAATATGGAAAAATCTTAGAAAATTATTCACATTTAATTCTGAAGGATATTTCTAATGCAGAAAAAGAAATCAAGTCTTTAAAAGAAGGGATCATAGGTGATATTAATATAGGAGTAGCATTTAGTCCAAGAATTTATCTTGTTCCAAAGGCAACTATCAATTTACAGAAAAAGTTTCCAAACATTAATTTAAATATTTATGCTGGTAGTAGAAGCGATCTGATTTTACGTTTGCTAGAAGGAAAAATTGATTTATTTGTTTCTGCAATAGTACCTGAAGATTTTCCTTCAACAGAAAAAGTAAAATCCATACCACTGTATAAGGATACTCAGTTTTTAGTAACTAGGGCAAAACATCCTCTTCAGTTAAAAAAAATGTTAGTTTAAAAGACACTCTTAACTTTGATTGGATTTTACCAGAACATGAAAGAACATTAAATTTATTCAATATTAATAACCAATTTTGGAAGAATGATTTAAATAACCCAAAAGCTAAAATAATTTATAACTCAGCTAATTTTGCATTAAATGTAATTAAAAATAGTGATTACATAGGGATTCATCCCAAGCAAATGATTGAAACCCAAGGAGAAGGTGTTTTCAGAATTCTAAATATTAAAGGAATAAAAATGGAGCCTTCTTATGGAATTACTTACTTAGAAAATAAACTTCAAAGAAGATCTGCTGAATTATTGATTGAAGAATTAATTTTAGTTAGTAAAGAGATGATTGAAAAGGGGTTGGTAAAAAAGTTTGATAAATAAAAATATAATAATCTTTTCTAAAACCATTATTATAGGAATCTTGGGTGGCATTGTTTTTAATTTTTTTCTGTTACCTTTGCCATGGATGCTTGGGCCAGCATTTAGTGTGGCTATTTTTGCTTTGTCAGGAATTAATTTAAATATAAAAAGAAGCTTTAGAGGACCTTTTATTGGTATTACTGGTGTTTGGCTTGGCAGTTATTTCCAGCCAAGTATATTAAGTGACCTTTATGTTTGGTTTGTTTCATTATTTTTTTTAATTCTTTACGTACCCTTTGCACATTTTATTTCATATTATGTTCTTATTAAAATTAGAAAAATTAATAAACCTGAGGCTTTTTTTATAGGTTCAACTTCCAATCCGCTATCACCAGCTCCTAAGGTCACTAAAACTTTTAAGGGGCATTTTTTAAGGTGTTCGACCAATTGTTCTTTTT
>CAKZQZ010000102.1 GCA_937142855.1 uncultured Alphaproteobacteria bacterium
ATGGCTTTGAACTTGGAAAGAGATAATGTTGGTGTAGTTATCTTTGGAAGCGATAAGACTATTAAAGAAGGTGATACTGTAAAGAGAACCGGATCTATTGTAGACGTACCTATTGGTAAAGGTTTATTAGGTAGAGTTGTGGATGCTCTAGGTAATCCTATTGATGGCAAGGGTCCTCTTAAAAATGTTAAGAGATCAAGAGTTGAAACAAAAGCTCCTGGTATTATGCCTCGTGAATCTGTTAGTGAGCCAATGCAAACTGGATTGAAAGCGATAGATTCTCTAATTCCTGTTGGTAGAGGTCAAAGAGAGCTTATTATTGGTGATAGACAGACTGGTAAAACAGCAATTGCTATAGATACATTCTTAAATCAAAAAGGGACAAATGATAAGGCAGGTAAAGACGATACTAAGAAACTTTTCTGTATATATGTAGCTGTTGGACAAAAAAGATCTACAGTTGCTCAAATTGTTAAAACTTTAGAAGAAAGAGGCGCACTAGAGTATTCAATTGTTGTTGCTGCAACAGCATCTGATCCAGCGCCTATGCAATTCTTAGCTCCATATTCTGCTGCTGCGATGGGTGAGTTTTTTAGAGATAATGGAATGCATGCTGTGGTTGTATACGATGACTTGTCAAAACAAGCTGTTGCATATAGGCAAATGTCTTTACTTTTAAGAAGACCTCCAGGAAGAGAAGCATATCCTGGTGATGTTTTCTACTTACACTCTCGCTTGTTAGAAAGAGCTGCTAAATTAAATGGAGATAACGGATCTGGATCTCTTACCGCTCTTCCAATAATCGAAACTCAAGGTGGGGACGTATCTGCTTTTATTCCAACCAATGTTATATCAATAACTGATGGTCAAATCTTTTTAGAAACAGAATTGTTTTACAAAGGAATAAGACCAGCTGTTAACGTTGGACTATCGGTATCACGAGTTGGATCTGCTGCACAGATTAAAGCTATGAAACAAGTTGCGGGTACTATTAAACTAGACCTTGCACAGTATAGAGAAATGGCTGCTTTTGCTCAGTTTGCTTCAGACATGGATGCTTCAACTAGACAATTGTTGTCAAGAGGAGAGAGATTAACTGAATTACTTAAACAGGCTCAGTATTCACCAATGGAGGTTGAGGAGCAAGTAGCAGTGATTTTTGCTGGTGTTAAGGGTTATCTCGATAAAATACCAACTCAAAAAATTGGTGAATTTGAAAAGTCTTTATTACAAAAGTTAAATACAAAGGGTTCAAAAATTTTAGACTCAATTCGAAAAGACAAGTCAATTTCGGATGAAACTGATCAAGCTCTTAAAGATGTTTTAGATCAGTTAGTGAAAAATTTTTCTTAACTGTTATATCAGACTGTAGGGAATAGGTTAAATGCCTTCTTTAAAAGACCTAAAAAATAGAATTGGATCTGTAAAATCTACACAGAAAATTACTTCTGCAATGAAAATGGTTGCGGCTGCAAAATTAAGAAAAGCTCAAGAACAAGCCTTAGCTTCACGACCCTATACTTTATTGATGGATAAAGTTGTATCAAAAATAGCATCTAAAACCTCTGGAAATTCCATCGACCTTCTTACTGGTAAAACTGATAATAAAACCCAACTTATAGTAGTTTTTTCTGCTGACAGAGGACTATGTGGAGGTTTTAATGGATCCATTACTAGGGCAGTAAGAGCTGAAGTGAAAAAATTAGAGCAAGAAGGAATTCAAGTAAAATTATTAATGGTAGGAAAAAAATCAGCTGATGCTCTTAATAGAGAGTTTGGTCATTTGTTTATAGAGAGAATAGATGGTAACTCAGCCAAACCAAATTATACAGATGCAGAAATTCTTGCAAAAAAAATTATTACTCTTTTTGAGAATAACGAATTCGGAATTTGTAAGGTAATTTTTAATAAGTTTGTATCAGCTATTACACAAGAAGTTACGTTTAAATCGCTCATCCCAGCAGAGATCCAAGAAACTGAAGACGAAACAAATGATTCAAACTCTATATATGAATTTGAACCAAGCGAAGAAGAAATATTGAATGATTTATTGCCTCGTAATTTATCAACTCAATTGTTTAGTTCTCAAATGGAAAGTACAGCAAGTGAGTTGGCTGCAAGAATGACAGCGATGGACAATGCTACTAGGAATGCAGGTGACATGATTGATAATCTTACACTTCTATATAACAGAACAAGACAAGCAGTTATTACTAAGGAATTAATAGAAATTATATCTGGTGCTGAAGCATTATAATAAATTGTTTTTAAAATAAATGGAGAAAATTATGGCCAAAAAACCATCTGGCAAACAAAATGGAAAAATATCACAAGTAATTGGAGCTGTTGTTGATGTTGAATTTGAATCTAATTTACCATTAATTTTAGACGCTTTACAGGTTGATAATGGTGGACAGAAACTAATTTTAGAAGTTGCCCAACACCTTGGAGAAAATGAAGTTAGAACTATTGCTATGGATAGTACTGATGGTTTAGTAAGAGGTATGGAGGTAGTACAGACTGGTGCTCCTATTACAGTTCCAGTTGGCCCAGAAACACTAGGTAGAATTTTAAATGTTGTTGGTGATCCAGTTGATGATGGTAAACCTGTTAAATCTAAAACAACTCTTCCTATTCATAGAGATGCACCTGAATATGTAGATCAATCTACATCGGCGGATATCTTAGTTACAGGCATAAAAGTAGTTGATCTTTTAGCTCCATACGCAAAAGGTGGTAAGATAGGTCTTTTTGGTGGAGCTGGTGTAGGTAAAACAGTTCTTATTATGGAGCTTATTAACAATGTTGCGAAGGCACATGGAGGTTACTCTGTATTTGCCGGTGTTGGTGAAAGAACTCGAGAAGGTAATGATCTTTTTCATGAGATGGTAGAATCTGGAGTTATTGTTCCTGACGGGCCAGGATCAAAAGCTGCATTAGTATATGGACAAATGAATGAACCTCCTGGAGCAAGGGCAAGAGTTGCATTAACCGGATTGACTCTTGCTGAATATTTCAGAGACCAAGAAGGTCAAGACGTTCTTTTCTTTGTTGATAATATTTTTAGGTTCACTCAAGCTGGATCAGAAGTTTCCGCATTATTAGGAAGAATTCCATCTGCTGTGGGTTATCAACCAACCTTGGCAACTGATATGGGTGCATTACAGGAAAGAATTACTACGACCACTAAAGGGTCAATTACTTCTGTGCAAGCAATATATGTTCCTGCTGACGATTTGACAGACCCTGCTCCTGCAACCTCTTTTGCTCACTTAGATGCAACAACTGTTTTATCTAGACAAATAGCAGAGATTGGTATTTATCCTGCTGTTGATCCTCTTGATTCAACTTCAAGAATGTTAGATCCAAGAATTGTTGGTGAAGAACATTATAATGTAGCAAGGCAAGTTCAAGAAGTTCTTCAGCAATATAAATCACTTCAAGATATTATTGCGATTTTAGGAATGGATGAGTTGTCAGAAGAAGATAAATTAGTGGTCAATAGAGCTAGAAAAATACAAAGATTCTTATCTCAACCATTTCACGTTGCTGAGGTTTTCACAGGTTCACCTGGAGTGCTTGTACCATTAGAAGAAACTATTAAAGGTTTTAAAGCGATAGCAGATGGAGAATATGATGATTTACCTGAAGCTGCATTTTATATGGTTGGCACAATTGACGAAGCAATTGCAAAATCTAAAAAATTAGCCAAAGATGCTGCATAAAATACTAATTTGTCTTTAAGAGGTTTAAATGTCAGATACAACTAATTTAGAAATAGTAACTCCTTCAATGGTGATTGTTTCTGAACCCGTAGAAATGGTTGTTGTCCCGGGTGCTGATGGACAAATTGGTGCTTTACCAAGGCACTCTAAAGTTATGTCTACGCTTCATAGAGGTGTTGTAGATATTTTTAATGATAGCAAAATTTCCTCTAGAGTAATGATTGATGGTGGCATTGTAGAAATCAATGAAAATTCAGTTGTTATACTTGCCGAAAGAGCGGAAAAATTAGATAAAGCTAACAAACATATCTTAGAAGAAAAACTCTTAGATTTTAAGTCTCAAGAAAAAGATAGTGACCCTAACGTATCATCTTTAGCGGCTAAAAATTCTTCGTTCATTTCTGCTGTTATTGAAAATATAGATTAATTTATTTAGATAATAATTTTTCTATCTTAGATCCTATTTCTAAGAGCTGATCGTCATTATCAGTGCTACCATTTAACATGATGCCTACAGGCTTATCTTTTATAGTATATGGTAGAGATAGACTGCATCCATTCATATAATTAGCAAGAGTAGTATTCCTAAGTGAAATCAAATTCATTTTGTCATAAAATTCTACGTTCTCACAATCCTTAATTAGGGGAGGTGTAATTGAAACAGTTGGTAATAGTAGAAAATTATTTCCTAAAAAAGTATTAAATTGGCTTATCAGAGTTGTTCGTTCTTTACAAAGGTTTACATACTCCACTGCAGTAACTTGATTAGCTCTATCCATACGTCTTGACACGTTAGGGTCTATTAAATGTTTTTTATTATTATAAGCCTCAAAATATTCTGCTTGACATTCCACAGCTGCAAATTGCCATAAAGGAATTTTTTTATAATGATCTAAAAGAGGGATTTCTATTTCTTGAATATCTAATCCACTTTTAATAATTTTCTCCTTGGCAGAATCAAAACCCACTTTGATTTCATCGTCAATATCTTCAAATCCAAAATTTTTGGGTATAATTATTTTTATATTATTCTTAGCAATATTATTTTTAGATTTATTGCGCATTGTTTCAAAACCTAACTTGCAAAGGCTAACATCTCTCGCCATTAATCCAACACTGTCTAAACTCGTAGATAAAACAAGCACATTATCTCTAGAGATACTATCCTGTGTTGGCTTAAAACCAGTTATTCCAGTAAATGCTGCAGGTATTCTAGTTGATCCACCGGTGTCAGTCCCGATTGTAATATCCGCCACGTCAAGAGCTATTGATACAGCGCCTCCTGAGGTTGATCCTCCAGGAACTGAATTTTTAAAAACTGGATTCAAGGGTGTTCCATAATGTGGATTTATACCTAAACCAGAGTAAGCTAGCTCTGTCATATTTGTATGACCCAGAAGCAAGCCTCCAGCTTTTCGAATTAAAGAAATACATTTTGCATCTTTTTGAGCAATTTTATCATCAATAAATTTTGTACCACCTTTGGTTTTATATCCTTTTACATCAAACAAATCTTTTACTGATATTATTAGTCCCTTCAATTTACCTTTCTTAACCTTATTGATATTATCTAATTGTTCATTAAAATCTTTTTCGAAAAGTTCTGTAAATATATTTTCAAAACTTGCAGGATCATTTTGAATTTTTTTTAAAATCTTATTAACTTTATTAATTAGATTTTCAGATTGAGAATTTTCTGTTTTCATAGGCTTTATGCTTCTGTTGAATTGAAATTATTTAAGATAGGAATAAAAATTTTATTTATTTTTTGATAAACATCCTTCTTAAAAAAAATTGCCTTTTCAGGTAAAATTTCAGGATCTAGCCATACCCAGTTTTTAAATTCGGGGTGTTTTGTGTTAATATTTATTTCTTTATCATCTCCTAAAAAATGAAATAAAAGCCATCTTTGTTTTTGACCTCTATATTTACTCTCCCAAAGATTATCTGCCAGTGGAAGAGGTATGTCATAATATATCCATTCTGGATATTCACTAACGAATTCAGCATTAACAATACTAGTTTCTTCCTCTAATTCTCGAAAACCTGCTTCAATAGGCAATTCTTCATTATCGATTCCGCCTTGAGGCAACTGCCAAGCTTCAGCTTTATTATCAAGACGTTGCCCACAAAATACTTTGCCCTCTTTATTAAAAACCATTAGACCAACACATGATCTGTAAGGTCGTTCTAAAAGTGGTATTTTTTTTCCTGACATTATTGATTTCTAGCAGTATTATTCTTATTGAACTTATCTAATTGATTATAATTTACAGTAGACGTGTTTTTACTGTTATTGCTAAATAGATGAATACCTTTAATTAGATCAACCCCTCTTGAAATTTGATTGTCTTGTAAAAGTTTTTCTACAGGAGAAATTTTAGGTTTCTCATTTTCCTTAGCTTTGGTTTTGTTATCTTTTTTATCTAATGCTCCCCTAAGGTTTTCTTCTCGTCTGTTTTCTATTTTTTCTTTTTTTAATTCAGTAATACCTGCCTCTACCTTAATGTCTGGTTCTATTCCTTTCGCTTGAATAGACACTCCACTTGGTGTGTAGTATCTAGCCGTAGTAAGACGCATTGCCCCGTTACCTGCAAGTGGTATTATAGATTGAACAGAACCTTTTCCAAAGCTTCTAGTTCCAACTATTATAGCCCTTGCATGATCTTTTAGGGCACCTGCAACTATCTCACTAGCAGAGGCTGAGCCACTATTAATTAGAACTATAAGAGGTTTACCATCTATAATGTCACCTTTTTTGGCAAATATTCTTGAGGTATCATCTGATTTTCTACCTTGCGTAGACACAATTTCTCCTTGATTAAGAAATGAGTCAGTAACAGAAATAGATTGGTTTAACAGGCCTCCTGGATTATTTCTTAAATCAAGAATTAAGCCCTGAAATTTATCGCCTAATTCTTTTTTTATTTCTTTAACAGATTTTTCCATTCCAGATGTTGTTGTGTCAGAAAAAGTTGTTAAACGCACATAACCAATATTATTAATAATTTCATGTTTAACTGACCTTATTTTTATAATATCCCTAATGATTTCAATCTCAAAAGGATCTTTGTCTTCGCGAACAACTGTTATGGTGACCTTACTCTTTATAGGCCCCCTCAGTTTTGATACTGCTTCGTTGATTGTAAGACCTTTAATAGATTCTCCATCAATACCTATTATTAAATCTCCAGATTTCATTCCAGCATTTGCCGCTGGTGTATCATCTATAGGGGATACAACTTTAACAAAACCGTCCTCCATAGTAATTTCTATACCTAAACCTCCAAAAGCTCCCTTTGTTTTTACCTGCATATCTTTATATGACTCAGGACTTAAATATGAGGAATGTGGATCTAAGGATTGAAGCATACCTGAAATAGCAGATTCTATAAGTTCTTTATCTGTGATTTCTTCTACATATTGCTCTTGTACTCTTTGAAACACATCTCCAAAAAGGTTGAGTTGTTTATAAGTTTCTTGACGGTTATTTTGAGCTTTTACCTCAATCATTGAAAAATAAAGAAAGTTCAAAAAAAATAATAAAATTATAAAAAAGCTATTATTTTTATTTAATATTATTTTAAGCATTTAAATAAATCCTAAGTTTATTAACTTTCTATATTCAATAATTATAGAAGATAATTAGAGTAGTAACTATATAAAAATTATCTTTTTAATAATGATTGACCATTCATAGAACTAGGTAGTTTTATAGACATAAGTTCTAGTATTGTTGGGGCAATATCCGCAAGTTTTCCATTTTTTAATTTAAAATTATTTTGTGAAGAAATCAGAATTAGAGGAACTTTATTACATGTATGTGATGTATGTGGCATTTTAGTTTCTATATCAATCATGGTTTCACTATTGCCGTGATCAGCAGTAAGTAACATTATCCCATTATATTGATCTAAAACTTTTTTTACATTTCCTATTGATTTGTCAACAGTTTCAACAGCATGTATTGTTGCTTTTAAATCACCTGTGTGTCCAACCATATCTGGGTTTGCAAAGTTAACAATAATTAGATCATGTTTTTGGTTTTTAATGGCATTTATTAATTCAGCTTCTATAAGGTCTGCTGACATCTCTGGTTTTAAGTCATAAGTAGCAACCTTTGGTGATGGTACCATTATTCTTTTTTCCCCAGGATAGACAGTTTCTTTTCCGCCATTAAAAAAAAATGTAACGTGAGGATATTTTTCTGTTTCTGCTAATCTTAGTTGTTTTAGATTTGCGTTAGAAATAATTTCTCCTAGTGTGTTCTCGATTTCTTCATTCTTAAAAATACTTTCCATAAACTTTGAAATTTCGGTAGAGTATTCTGTCATTCCAAGATTGTTTAATAAAATAGGTGTATTAACATCTTTTGAAAATTTATTAAAACTAGAGTCTATAAATGGCATTAGCAACTCTCTTACCCTATCTGCTCTGAAGTTAATCATGATAAGGCTGTCACCTTCATTTATCCCTTTATAATCTCCTATAACTGTTGGTGAAATAAATTCGTCAGTTTCGTTGTTTTCATAAGCTTTTCTTATAGCAGTAGTAACATCAGCTTCTTTTCTTTTATGTTTCCCATAAGCTATTAAATCAAAAGATTTTTTTACTCTATCCCATCTATTATCTCTATCCATAGAAAAGTATCTTCCAATTAGAGTTACTATTTTCACTGACTTTGGAAGTGAAGATTCAAATTCTTTAATCAAGTGTCCTAATTGTTTAGGAGAGCAATCTCTACCATCTGAAAAAATATGTAATACTATTTTTAAATTATTTTCATTTAATAACCTTGCCATTCCAATTATGTGATTATAGTGAGAGTGAACACCTCCATCACTGCATAAACCAAGTAAATGAACTGTTTTATTTTTATTATGTTTAGATAGAAAATTTTGAAAGTTTTTGTTTGTTCTTATTTTGTTATCTAAAAAAGCTTTGTTTATTTTAGGTAGAGTTTGAAGAACAACTCTTCCAGATCCTAGGTTCATATGACCTACTTCAGAGTTTCCAACTTGATCATTTGGTAAACCAACTGCTTCCCCTGAAGCGTCCAAGGTTGAGTAAGGGTAATGTTTCGACAAGTAATCAAAATTAGGCGTTTGAGCAACTTCTACAGCATTATAATCTGATTTTTGGTCTAGACCCCAGCCATCCATGATACACAAAACTAGAGGCTTACTTTTTGTTTCATTCATAAGTTAAACTTTCAAATTATCTTCTATTTATGATAAGGATGACCTTGAATAATAGTTTCTATTCTATAAATTTGTTCTGCAATCATCATCTTTACCATCTGATGAGGCCAAGTTAGTTTTCCGAATGCTAAAATTTTAGTGGCTCTTTTTTTAATTTCGTCACCATTACCAAATGCTCCACCAATAGCAAAATTTATATATGATATATTATTATCTCTCCAACTAAGAATTATTTTAGCTAATTCGAGACTAGTTAGGTTTTCTCCTTGTTCATCTAATAATACTAGTTTTCCATTTGGGGGAGTTGAGTTAATTAATTTTAATCCTTCTTCTTCAATTTTTTTTTGTTCATTGTTAAATTTTACTTCATATTGTTTTATCTGAATATTTTTTATTCTTTTTAAATATTTATCTGTGATTAGATCTTCATGTTGATTTTTCGTTTTGCCAATAGCTGAAATGATATATTTCATTTTTTAGCTTTTGATTACATCAGGTGTAATTTCTTCAAGACTTTTTTCCCACATTTTTTCTAAACTATAAAAATCCCTTACTTCAGGACGAAAAATATGAATCAATATATCGTTTGCGTCTATCAACACCCAATCACCATTTGACATACCTTCTGGTGAAGGGGTTCTAATACCTACTTCTTTGTATTTTTTAATTAAATTATTTGCCATAGCAGTCACTTGCCTCACAGTATTCCCACTAGCCACTATCATGTAATCTGCAATACTACTTCTTCCAACAAGGTCAATGCTGACAATGTCGATACCTTTATCATCTTCTAGTGATTTTAAGGTAAACTTTAATAATTGTTTAGAGGATAAAGCCTTTGGTTTTTTCATTTAATATCATTCCATTATATTTAGTTATTATTTTTACGTAATTCTGTAGAAGAGATAGCTAATAATTTATTTTTAATAAAAACCCATATAGGTTTGTTGTAATTAAATATAAATTTACTTTTTGATGTCTTAAGTCTTGTGCCTAGGAGCCTTGTATTCTGAGCATTTACAAAAGAGCTAGAAAATCCTGGTCGAGAAATAACCGCAATATATATTCTTTTAACAATTAATTCTGGATATAGCCATTTATTAAAATTATCTAAAATATCACTGCCCATCAACCACACAAATTTAGTTTTTTGTGTTTTACTATTTAAAAAACCAACTGTTTGATAAGAGGCATAAAGCTTATTTTTTTCTTCTAAATCCAAAACTTTTATATACGAAATTTTTTCTGTTATTAGCCTAGCATAACTTAATCTTTTGTCAAAACTCTCCATTTCGAAGGTAGACTTAAGTCTGTTTTGAGGAGCGACAATCCACCAAATTTCATCTAAACCAAGATGTTTTTTTGCTGTATTGCTAATATGAAGATGTCCTGCATGAGCTGGATTGAAAGATCCGCCAAGAATACCAATTTTTCTATTTCTATTAAAGGAGTAACATTTAGGTATATTATTTTTAAATATAACTTTGAAATTATTAATCACGTATCTGATCATTTCCTCTAACAATATATTTAAAACTAGTTAATTGAGCGGCGCCTACAGGTCCACGTGCATGAATTCTACCAGTGGAAATACCAATTTCTGCTCCCATTCCAAACTCACCACCATCAGCAAATTGAGTAGATGCATTATGCATAACTATGGCACTATCAACGTTAGATAAAAAGGTTTCTGCCGTGATATTATTTTCTGTAATGATAGATTCGGTATGACTAGATGAATATTTGTTTATATGATTAATTGCATCTTTTATCCCATTAACTATTTTTATAGATAAGATGGAATCAAGATATTCGGTATGCCAGTCTATTTCAGTAGCGAGTTCAACTGAATTAACAATTTTTTTTACTTCACTGTCCCCTTTAATATGACACCCTTCGTTAATTAATTTATTAACAATAACTGGAACTAATTTTTGACTAATTTCTTGATCAATTAATAGTGTTTCTAAGGCGCCACATATTCCAGTTCTTCTCATTTTCGAATTAACAATAATTTTAACTGCCTTATCAATATCTGCATCTTTATCTACATATAAATGACAGATACCCTCAAGGTGTGCAAACACGGGTACCCTTGCTTCATTTTGCACTTTTTCAACAAGAGATTTTCCTCCTCTTGGAATTATAACGTCAATTTCACCTGTTGACCTTAACATAGCAGTAACTATGTCTCTGTCAGTATTTTCAATTATTTGAACGGCCTCTGGAGGTAAATCAGCTTCCCTCAATCCATCTTGAAGACACTTAGCTAGTATTATAGAAGAATGTATAGAATCTGATCCTCCTCGAAGAATAACAGAGTTTCCGGACTTTATACATAAACCACCAGCATCTATAGTCACGTTTGGTCTAGATTCGTAGATAATACCTATCACTCCAAGTGGAACCGAAACACGAGAAATATCTAATCCATTTGGTCTTTTCCATCTTGACAACTCGACACCCAGGGGATCATCTATTTCAGCAATTTGTTTTAAACCATTAATAATATCTTGAATTCTTTTATCATTTAACAAAAGTCTATCCAAAAAAGCATCGCTAACATTTTTCTCTTTTGCATTTTCTATATCAATATTGTTGGCATCTAATATTGCAGATTTATTGCTCTCAATAAATTTTGAGGTATTTAAAATAGCCAAATTTCTTTTTTTAGTATTACTTATGGAAATTGTATTAAAAGCTTTTTTTGACTTCTGATTTATTTTTCTTATGTATTCTTGACTATTATTAATCATTTTTTATCTCTTATTTTTTCTCAAGTACCAAATCGTCTCTGTGAACCACTTCATCTTTACCCCTATATCCTAAAATGGTTTCAATATTTTCACTTTTAGAACCTTTAATTAATTCAACCTCTGAATTATTGAAGTGAGTCAATCCAGTACCGATAAAAGTTTTACTTTGGTCTACAATTTTGATTAGATCACCCTTCTCATAATCACCTTCGGTACTTA
Organism: uncultured Alphaproteobacteria bacterium; assembly: GCA_937142855.1. Taxonomy (GTDB): domain Bacteria; phylum Pseudomonadota; class Alphaproteobacteria; order Puniceispirillales; family Marisalimonadaceae; genus Marisalimonas. The sequence goes on from CAKZQZ010000102.1 coordinate 11,902, forward strand.
AAATACCTGCTGGTAAAATAGAATATCCCTTTTTTATAGCTTTAGTTGCTCCATCATCAATAGTAATTTTACCTTTTACTTGAAGAGCACCAGATATCCATTGTTTCCTTAAATTAAGTGGGTTGTCTTTGGCTTTAAACCAACTAAACACTGTATGAATGTCTTGTAATTTTAAAAGGGGATTATTTAAGCGTCCATCACAAATAATCATATGACACCCAGCATTCATAGATATTTTAGCAGCCTCAATTTTAGTTATCATACCACCCGAAGAAATTTTACTATGTGCTGGTCCAGCCATAGCTTCTATTTCCCTTGAAATTTCTGTAATTTCACCAATAAGAGTAGAGTTTTTATTTTTATTTGGATCAGAGGAGTACAGGCCATTAATGTCTGAAAGCAATATAAGTAGATCTGCACTACACATTTGTGCAACACGAGCTGCAAGTCTATCATTGTCACCAAATTTTATTTCTTCTGTAGAAACCGTATCGTTCTCATTTATCACAGGTATAACACCAAGCTCAAGGAGCTTTATTAGTGTTGCTCTTGCGTTTAAGTGTTTTCGTCTAGTTTCAGTATCGTCTGGAGCAAGTAATATTTGTGCTACATTTAGGCCATGTTCTTGCATAACCTCTTTCCAAGCATGAGCTAAACTTATTTGGCCAGTAGCTGCGGCAGCTTGTTTTTCATCAAGTGTTAGATTACTATTTAATTCTAATTGTTTTTTTCCAAGAGCAATAGAACCAGAAGAAACAACTACAACTTCTTTTTTTAACTTGATAAGATCACATATATCTAAAGCAAGTGATTCTAACCATTTGTTTTTAAGAGCACCTTTATTTTTATCAATTAAAAGAGCAGATCCAATCTTAATAACTATTCTGTTAGATTTTTGAATGAGATTATTTTTTTTCATAATTATAATTTATGGAGACCATGAAACATTTTTGTGTTGAGTATTATCATCTTCTGCTTCTAACATTGAAAAAATAAGATCTTGAGTTTCTCTGATTAAATTTGTTATTTTTTCTCCCGAAACGGCAGAAATACAAATAACTTTGTTTACATTAATTTTTTTAAGTTTTTTCTTAGCGGTTTCAATTACATCTTTTTCTACAGCATCAACCTTATTTAAAACAACAATTTGTTTCTTTTTAGATAAGTTTTTGTCATAGGCACTTATTTCATTTATTATTGTTGTATAATCATCAACTATATTTTTGCTAGTTATATCTATTAGATGAATTAGTCCTTTGCAACGCTCAACATGACCAAGAAACCTATGTCCTAATCCTTGTCCTTCATGAGCACCTTTAATCAAACCTGGAATATCTGCAACCACAAACTCTTTATTATCTTGGTTCACAACACCTAAGTTAGGATGTAATGTTGTAAAAGGGTAATCTGCTATTTTAGGCTTTGCTGCTGTAATCCTAGAAAGTAAAGTGCTTTTACCAGCATTCGGCAGCCCCACTAAACCTATATCAGCTATAAGTTTCAATCTTAGCCAGATCCATTTTTCTTCTAAAGGTCCTCCTGGTTGAGATTTTCTAGGAGCTTGGTTTGTAGATGTTTTAAAAAAAGCATTACCTTTACCTCCTTCTCCTCCTTTTGCAAGCGTAACTCTTTGACCAATTTTAGTCATGTCTGCTAAGATAAAATTGTTTGTTTCATCTAATACTTGAGTACCAAGAGGTAGACGAAGAATTAAATCTTTTCCGCTTATACCACTTCTATCCCTACCTTTGCCACCTTCACCTGGCCTAGCTTTAAAATGTTGTTGGTAACGAAAATCAATAAGTGTATTCAGTCCGTCTGTACATTCTGCAATTATATCACCACCACGGCCACCATTTCCACCGTCAGGTCCTCCAAAAGGAACATGAGCTTCTCTTCTAAAAGAAATAGATCCTGATCCACCGTGACCACTAGCAATATATATTTTGGCTTGATCCAAAAATTTCATAATAAAAATCTATTATATACTAATAAATATTAAAAGAATTTT
>CAKZQZ010000103.1 GCA_937142855.1 uncultured Alphaproteobacteria bacterium
ATTTTAATTACATTTCTCATGTTGAACTTCGCAAAAGTCATCAGCTCTCTATAAGAACTGTGAGCCAATAACTCATCATATGTTTTTTGAATAGCTTCCATTGATTGATAACTATCTCCAAGGAGGAAATCACCAACATTGGAGAGCGTAAGCAAGTTTCCGAATCTTAACGTAAGTGGCCCATTATCTTTAAAGTATGAGACTGTGTCATTTATACGATTTAAAACTTTTCTCACCTATAAATAAGTATATGTGATGACTATTTATTAATCATCTATTTAATTAAAAAAGATATTTATATTACATATTGAATATTTTGTTCGCATAATAACATCAGATCTGTATGGTAGCCGATTGTTTAACTATTTTAGTTTACTGTTGAAAGGACTTTTGCGGATTTAAAATGGAAATACGAAAAGGTGGCCGAGTTATACAAAAGCTGTAAATTATTTCATATTAAATTTGTCTAAATTTCCAGCATGTTTTAGCTTTTAGAAATTAAATATTAATGATTTTTTTTAAATCACCTAGAAAGAAGATACAGTTAAAATATATTAAAACATTTAGATTAGGAGATAAAAAATGCTTTTCAAGCTAGCATGGACACATACACCTGAAGCAAGAAATGAAACTATAAAAAAATTTATGGAAACTGGTGGGATGCCACCTGAAGGTGTTGAGCTGATTTCTAGATACCATAATGTAGATGGTACTGGAGGTTTTGCTATCCTTGAAAGTACGAGCGCTGCTGCTTTAGCTGATTACGCTCTTGACTGGAATGGTTTAATAAAAATTGAAATTACTGCAATTATGGATGATGAGACTATTACAACCGTACTTCCAAAACATTTCAGCTAAAGATAAACCAATAATCTTATAAATAAGGAAATTTTATAATGTCAAAATTCCTGGTTCATATACATAGTGGCCCTGAACTTAAAAACAAAGCTACTCTTGGTATGTTAGTGGCTATTACAGCATTTAATAAAGGTCATGAAGTTAATCTATTTTTGGCTGCTGATGGCACTCATTTGTTAAACATTAAAAATGAAGGTGAAGTAGTTGGTCAAGGAACAGGAGATTTAAAAACCCACTTAGATACTCTAAAAGAAAATAATGTAAGAATATATGTTTCAGGAATGTCTGCTAAAGCCAGAGGATATGATGAGAGTTTACTTGATGGTTTTAATGCTGATTTCGCAATGCCAGACAAACTTTTAGAACTATCAACAGATTCTGACACTGTACTCTGCTATTAAAAAATAGCTAAATTAGATTACAAAATTTGACTGTTTTTCAAACATATGAGTTTAATTGTAGACTAATTTGTTGACTGAGTTATTCTAAAATAGAAATATATAACAAAATCAGATGATTAAAATGGAATAACGAGGAGGTTCTCTCCATCAATATATAAAATACAGTTATTTATGTGTGTGTTTTTTTTCTCTATAAAGAACGTAAAGTCCTGCTGAAACTATTACCAGGGCGCCAACCCACATCTCAAAACTTGGAATATCATCGAAAACGAAATAACCAAAAACACTTACCCACAATAATTTTGTGTAATTATAAGGAGCTAATAGTGAAGCTTCAGCATAATCGAAAGCATTTATCATGCATAAATGTGCTAACGCTCCTAGGATACCTGTAGCTACAAAAACCAAAATATGAATTGGAGTTGGGGTTACCCAGACAAATGGCATGATTAAGCTTGACCACCCTAAACCTCCAAGACCTGTATAAAATAAAGTTGTATGAGTTTTTTCAGTTGTAGACAGTAACCTTGTTAAAATTTGAAAAAGTGCAAAGAATAATGCTCCTATTAAGGGCATAATAGACACTAAATGCCAAAAACTTCCACCTGGTCTTACAATTATTATAACCCCAATTAAACCAACTATTACAGCGCTCCATCGATGCATACCCACTTTTTCTTTAAGAATAGGAACAGAAAGTACAGTTATAAATAATGGAGCGACAAACCCTATAGCTGTTGCTTCAGCTAGTGGTAAATATGTTAGACCAACAAAAAGGCTAGAAATGGAACAAACTAAAAAACCTGGACGAATAATTTGAAGGATTGGCTTATCCGTTTCCTTCAATTTTGAAAATTTTTCACCTTTAATAAAAAAAAAGATACAAAGTGTTATGTTTATACCAACAAAATACCCCCAAACAATCTGAACTGCATGAAATTCTTTTGTATAGAGCTTACATATTGTATCTACAACAGATATAAAGAAAATTGCTGTCATGAAAAACAAAACACCCTTTAATAAGTTGTGTGCTTTGTTAATTGAGTTCATTGTTATGTCTTTCTTTATCTAGTTAAAATAAGGCTTATTTCTTATTTAATTTTTGTTGCCATCCATTATTTTTTGTAATTTTAATTCTTTGCCTACTATCTCTCTTAATTTCAAGCCGTTCCCATATGGGTCCATGTTTTCATACCTTGTTAGGCATTCTCGTGCGGTCATATCTTTCCATATTTCTTTTTTACCACTGGGGTATGATATTTCATAAAAACGTTTTGTCTTATCCCATGTCTTAGGGCGACCTTCTTTCATTTCATATTCCATTAATTAACCTCATTTTTAACACATATTAATTAATCATCTTTTTCTAAGTTTAATTATGTTTTTTTATTTCTTACTAAAGGGTTTAGTTGCAGCAATATAAATACCAGAAATTATGAAAATTAATGCTAACAAATCTAATGTTGAGAATGGAAAGTCTATCATCAAATAGTCTATTAAGACTGCCAAAACAGGGACTGTCATTACAGAAATTGAGGTGATGTTTACAGAAAACTTTTGTAAAACAGTGAAATAAGCCCAATATGTATACGCACTTGAAAAGAATATTCCATAAAAAATTATTAAGACATGTTTTAATTCAATATCGCCAAAATTATTTAAGTCATAGTACAGAGCAAACGGAATAATAGGAATAATCCCAATAAGTTGTTGCCATCCTGCTACAACTAATCCATCAGATTTAATGCCTCCATATTTTACTATCATCGTACCAATTGCCCAACTTAAACCTGCAGAAAGTGTAATTAGAAAACCAAAAATATTTTCAAAAATATTTATTTCAATAGAAAGAAAAAAAATACCAATCATTCCTAAAATTAAGGAAACAATTATAGAAAAATTTATTTTCTCATATCCAAAAATTGCAGCAAAAATTGTGGCCCATACGGGCATTGTATAGGTTAAAACTGCAGCTCTACCTCCTCCTAACATAGTAATCCCATATAGCATTAAGATCTGCCAAAGAGTTACGTTAAAAAAACTAATCAAGAGAAGTGACTTAATATTGTTTTTTGGAATTTTAACTGTTTTAACTTTTTTATATCCAAGAATTAGTAATAAAAGAAAAGCAGGCAATCCTATAATAACTCTAAAACTAAGAGGAGGAATTGCTTCCATAGCAATTCTAAATAAAGACCAAACTGAACTCCAAACCAAAACTAAAATAATCAAAAGAAATACTGTTACGAATTGCTTTGAAAAAACTAGTCCCATTAAAAACCCAATGAAAAATAAGTAAGATAAAATTAATTAATGTATAACGTCTTTACATTTTATTTCAAAACACTATTAGACGGATAATCTAGACATTTAGATGTCTATACATTATTTTAAATAATAAACGGAGTTTATAATGCTAGTTGTGGTTTCACCCGCAAAAAAACTGAATATGAATCCTCTGAATAATATTGATATAACAGAGCCACTTTTTAAAGAAGATGTCAAAAATTTAGTAGAGATTGCACGTGATCTAAGTTCAAACCAATTAAAAGATTTAATGGGTATTAGCCCTAAATTAGCAGAACTCAATAAAGAAAGATTTATGAGTTTTGGGAATCAAGAAAAAAAAGCGGCTCTTTTTGCCTTTGCTGGAGATACTTATAAGGGTTTAGACGCAGAAAAGTTAAATAAAATTGACCTTGAATGGGCCCAAAAATATCTGAGAATTTTGTCTGGTTTATATGGTTTGTTAAGACCATTAGACTCTATCGAACCATATAGATTGGAGATGGGCAGCAAGCTCAAAGGCAATCATGGAAATACATTATATGAATATTGGGATAACAAAATTTCTCAAAGTTTAAATGAGTATGCTCAAGAAATAGGAACGAATACCTTAGTAAATTGTGCTTCTAACGAATACTTTAGTGTGATTAAACCAAATACATTAGCGCTAAAAGTGGTTACTCCTGTTTTTATGGAGCGTAAAAATGGTAAAGATAAAATCATTAGTTTTTATGCTAAAAATGCACGTGGAGCTATGGCAAGATTTATAATTCAAAACCAGATAACTGATGTTGAAAATATAAAAAATTTTGATTTAGATGGATATAAGTTCAAGAATGATAACTCTGAAGAAAACAAACTTGTTTTCGTAAGGTAATTTTTAATTATATATTAGTTTGACAGAAACGATCATAATCTGAGAATATTAAAAATTATATTGTAACAGGAGATCTTAAAAATGTTTTTAAAAAAAACAATCATACCTTTAGCAGTTATTTCATTTTGTTCATTTGGTTTAGCCATAAACGCAGATGCTCAAGCAGCAAAATTTACAGCTAAAATTGGTCACTTAGAATCAGCCAAACAACCTAGGCATCAAACACTAGAAATAGTAGCAGACTTGGTAAAAAAAAGAACAAATGGAGAAGTGGAATTTAAACTTTTTCCTTCCGCACAACTCGGCAACGCCAGACAGATGAATGAAGGTGTGCAAATGGGTACTTTAGAAGCAACAGTTTCTCCAGCAGCTTTTTTGGGTGGGTTTAATTCTGCTATATCAGTTCTTGATATTCCATATTTATTACCATCCAATGTTGATGCTGCCAGGAAATTAAGAGCGGGCTCATTCGGCCAAGCTTTATTAAAAACTTTTGATAAAAGCGGATTTAAAGCAGTAGGTTGGTGGCCAAATGGTTTTAAAAATTTTACTTCTAATAAACCATTAAATGATATTAGTTCATTTAAAGGTCAAAGATTTAGAGTTATGGATTCTAAAATTTTGATTGAACAATTCAATTCTTTAGGTGCCTCAGCTATAGCATTACCTTTTGGAGAGTTATACACTTCTCTTCAAAATGGAGTAGTAGATGGACAAGAAAATCCTCTTACTACAATTCGTTTTATGAAGTTTTACGAAGTTCAAAAGAATCTAGTAGTCTCGGAGCATGGTGCTATGGAGGATATCGTTTTATTTAATCCTTCTTGGTGGAACAAATTGCCAGCAAACTATCAAAGTATTATTATGGATACTTTCAAAGAAGTTATACCAGGTCTAGAGAAGCGTGCGTCAGCAGGACAAAAAGCTGCCCTTGATCATATTAAAAAATCAGGTATCAATGTCAGAGTTGCTAGCTCTGAAGAGAGAAGTAAAATGCGTAACATGATGTTTGATGATGCAAAAAAAGCTTATATTGAAAGAGCTGGTGATGTAGGCAACTCTCTTATGTCTTTATATGCTTCAGAATATGCTAATTAAATAATTAATTTAATTATAAATATAACCCTCATTTTTTGAGGGTTATATTTTCATTGTACATAACTGATTATGTTAAAAAAAATTGAAAAAATTTCATCTAAGCTGTTGTTTATAGAACGTTTCTTTATTGTTTTTTTTACTATTTCAATGATTGGATTATACGGATTAAATGTCCTTGTAAGAGAAATTTTTCCTCAATATGCAAGTTTATTTGCTTGGATAGATGAAGCTTCTAGGTTGCTAATGGTATGGGTTGTATTTTTATCAATTGGAATAGCTTTTGATAAAGGTAGACATATAGCCATGACAACTTTTATTAATGAATTAAAAGACGTCTATTTTGTCAGTTTTGGGAAGATCATTGACTTAACTGGATTTATTTTTTCATCCTATTGTATATGGATTGCATTTAATATCACTATATTCGTTTTTAATTCAGGACAAATAAGTCCTACATTGAACATACCCATGTATATTCTTTATGTAGCACCAACCTTAGGATTTTCCTTATTATCTATTCGCTACTTTCTGAGCCTTTTGAATTTTAATAATAGATTTGACAGAATAAAAAATTAATCAATTAGAGTGTAGATTCAAATAATGATATTTCTAATAATCTTTTTTTCTTTACTGTTATTAATTTCAGGTTTTGAAATGTTTATGGTGCTTGGTATTCCTGCGCTTTTAGTTAAAGAATTTTTCTTTTCAGGTATTCCAGATACTGTAATTATTCAAAAAATGGTTGGTGGAATCAATCACTCTACTCTGCTTGCTATTCCATTCTTTATCATAGCTGCTGAGATTATGTCCTCTGGGGAAATAGCAAAAAGATTAACTAACTTTATAAAATCTTGTTTTGGAAATTTCATAGGTGGGTTAGGTCATACAACAATAGGAAGTGCCATGGCCTTTGGATCAGTTTCAGGTTCTGCAGCCGCCACTGTAGCTGCAATTGGTAAATTAATGTACCCTGAGCTAAAAAAATCTGGGTTTAGCGAGAGGTTTAGTCTTGGTCTTATAGTATCAAGCGCAGAAACAGCAATTTTAATACCTCCTAGTATAACAATGATTATATATGCTTGGATGACAGGTACCTCCATTACAGCTCTATTTGCAGGTGGGTTAGGTGTAGGAATATTTTTAGGTATTGCTTTTTCTTGTTTAGTAATTTTTGAGGCTAAAAAAAATAAATTATCATCAAATTTGAGCATAGAAAAAAAAGAAATTTTAAAGACTTTTTTAGAAGCTAAATGGGCGGTTGGTATGCCAGCAATTATACTTGGAGGAATATACTCTGGTTTCTTTACTGCTACAGAAGCTGCTGCCGTAAGTGTTATTTATGCTATTTTTGTAGAAACAGTTATTTATAAAAACCAGAGCTGGGGTAGTTTTTTCCAAATTATAGAAAGAGGAGCGATATCATCTTCAGTAATTTTCATTCTTCTTGCGATGGGGAGCGTGATTTCTTTTTTCATAACAATTGTTCAAGTGCCAGAAATATTAAAAGATTATCTAATAACTATTGATGCAGGAATGATTACTTTTTTATTGGCAGTAAACATTGCTTTTTTTATTGCCGGTATGTTTATTGATCCTAATTCAGCACTTCTAATTTTAGTGCCGCCATTATTTCCTGTAGCTATTGCACTTGGAATTGATCCAATTCATTTTGGGATAATTGTTACATTAAATATAGGTATAGGAATGATAACACCTCCTTTTGGATTAGATATTTTTGTTGCTTCTTCTACTCTTAACAAACCTGTGATAACCATCATAAGAGGTATTTTACCATTTCTACTAGTAAATATTTTTGTTCTACTCATAATTACTTATATTCCAGAAGTATCCACTTTTTTACCCTCGTTAATAGCAAAATAAGTGGAGTAAAACTTTATGGTAAATGGAAGTAGTAATAAGATTTATGAAGTTAATACGAAAGTTATTTCAAACACTTTAGTAAATAATAACTATAAACATTTAATTTTAAGTGCACCTTCAAAAGTTCTAGATATACAACCTGGACAATTTTTTCATTTAAAATGTCCAAATTTTGAAGATACTATCTCTTTTTTAAGAAGGCCTATGAGTGTTTATCAATATAATAAACAGCAAAGGAAAATTGAATTTCTGTATAAAATTCAAGGTAAGGGTACTATGGCAATGTCAAGCCTTAAACATAGTGATTACTTCAATATAGTTGGGCCTTTAGGAAAAGGTTTTGAATTAAATAAAAATTATAAAAATATTCTGATAGTTGCTAGAGGTGTGGGGCTTGCAACATTAGCTCCTTTGGCAAATTCGGCATTTGAAAAAAAAATTAATTTAACAATAATTTGTAGTGCTAGATCAAAAGAGTATTTAATGTCTCTAGAGCTATTTAAGTCATTGTCTTCCAGTGTTTTTACTATAACTGACGATGACAACACAAGTTCAGTCGATAATTTAAATAGATTAATTAATCAATTTATTAAAAATAAGAGAGTGGATGCAATTTTTACATGCGGTTCAAGTAGAATACTAAAACTACTTAAGGATATTTGTGAACAATATAATATACCTGGACAGGTAGCTTTGGAACAGCAAATGGCTTGTGGAATAGGCATGTGCTTTTGTTGTGTTAAGCCATTTAGAATTAACGGTAAAATAGTTCAAAAAAGAGTTTGTAATGAAGGACCTGTGTTCAATATTTCAGAGGCATTACCATGGTAGACTTGACAACAAATATAGGTGATTTAGTTCTTAAAAACCCTATTATGCCAGCTTCTGGAACTTTTTCAGATGAGTTGGCAAACGTTTTTAATATAGGAAAATTAGGAGCGCATGTTGCCAAGACTATTACAGAAGAAATAAGAAGTGGTAATCCTACACCACGAGTATCAGAAAGTGGAAATAACATGCTGAACTCAATTGGAATACCAAGTAAAGGTATAGAAAATTTTAAAAAAAAAATACTACCATTATACTCAAAGTATAAAGTTCCATTTGTTGCAAGCGTTTCAGCTCCTTCAGCAGATAGCTTCGCCTATATTTGCGAAGAAATTAGCGTTTCAGGTGTTGATGCAATTGAAATAAATATTTCATGTCCAAACATAGAAGATGATGGAAGAGCTTTTGCTATGAGACCAACTTCTACTTTAAATGTTATTAAAAAAGTAAGGTCAGCAACAGATCTACCTATATGGGCAAAACTTACTCCTAATACAGGTGAAACTATTGAGGTTGCATTAGCAGCACAAGATGGAGGCGCTAATGCATTAGTAGTAGCGAATACAATTCTTGCAATGCAAATTAATATTAAAACATACAAACCTACTTTAGGGAATATAATGGGTGGATTATCTGGGCCAGGTTTAAAACCAATTATTGTTAGAATGGTCTATCAATGCTCCAAAGTTGTAGATATACCTATAATTGGTTGTGGTGGAATTAGTAACTATGAAGATGTTATAGAATTTATACTTGCGGGAGCCTCAGCTGTTCAGATAGGTACTGCAACGTTTGTAAACCCTAATTCAATGACCTCAATATTATCTGATATTACAAATTACTGTAACGAAAATAAAATTTCTAAAATTTCTAACTTAATCGGTTTAGTAGAAGACGGAAACGAGTCTGATAAACTAGCCCTTATGGAAATCGATATATGATTGATGTTCTAAAAAAATATAAGCTAAATAAAGATACTTGGTTAGAGCAACTAGCAATAAAAATCTTTAATGATATTTTCGAATTAACAAAAGATAAAAAAGGTGTGTCCAGAGAAACTTATGGCGAAGGAGAAACCCAAGCCATCAACTACTTTATAAGATTAGCTAGAGATTTTGGTTTCCACGTGGAAGTTGACCCTGCTGCTAATGTTTTTTTTTCGCTCAAGCCAATTAAAAATAGTAGATATATTTTAACAGGTTCACACATGGATTCAGTTCCAATGGGAGGGAATTTTGATGGTTTGGCTGGAGTTGCTGCGGGTTTTTTAATACTTATTTATATTAAAAAAAATAACATTAATTTAAGTGTTCCTTTAAAAGTTTTAGCACTTAGAGGAGAAGAAAGTGCATGGTATGGAAGAAATTATATAGGATCAAAATGTATCTTTGGTTTGATCGGCAATGATGATTTAAATTCGAGTCATAGAACAAATGGAAAAAAACTTTTAACGGCTATGAAAGAGTGTGGAGTAGATCTTGATAAGATTAGAGCTTCAAAATGTCTAATAGATAAAGATAACATTGACGTTTTTATTGAATTACATATTGAACAAGGCCCAATTTTAGTTGATAGAGGTTGGCCAGCAGCAATAGTTACAGGGATAAGAGGTAATAACCGACATCATAATATTATATGTAGAGGCTCTGCTGGACACTCTGGTACAATTCCGAGATATTTGAGAAAAGATGCCGTTTTTGCAGCTGCAGAACTAATAACTCGAATGGATGATCATTGGAATACTATTCAACAACATGGGGGAGATCTTGTTTTAACATCTGGAATCTTTCAAACAGATTCAAGTCACCATGCTATGTCGAGAATTCCTGGGGAGGTTTATTTTAGCTTTGAATCTAGAAGTCAAGACTCAGCCACTTTAGACGCTCTTGAGGCTCTATTAAAATCTGAGTGTAAAACAATTGAGCGTGAAAGGGGAGTCAAATTTGAGTTTGACAATGTGATAAAATCATACCCAGCTGAGCTAGATGATGGTATAATAAAAAAATTATTAGATGCTTCTACTTCTTTGAATTTACCAAGTGCCTCTTTGCCAAGTGGCGCAGGCCATGACGCTGCTATTTTTGCAAATTCTGGTGTTAAAACTGGTATGATTTTTGTAAGAAATGACAAAGGCTCCCATAATCCAGATGAAACGATGGAGACCCAAGATTTTATTACTGCGTTATCAATATTGAAAAAATTTATAATTGATTATGAGAAGACTAAATCTGTTTAAAGTAGACTATAATTGTAACACATGTTAAGCCATTAAATAATATTCTATAAATTTTTTGTAATTGGGGTTTAGCATGTTTCCAACTAATTTTCCTGATAAAGACGTAATATCTACTATAACTGCAAAAATGTTAATTGAAGTAGAGGCGGTAAGGTTTAGTTCAGGCGAGCCATTTAAATTTACATCTGGATGGGCTAGTCCTGTATACATAGACTGTAGGAAATTGATATCATATCCAAGAGTTAGACATACTTTAATGGATTTTGCGGCATCTGTAATTACAAGAAATATTGGCTTTGAAAGTATAGATTCTATTGCTGGCGGTGAAACGGCTGGAATTCCTTTTGCAGCATGGATTGCTGATAGGTTAATGTTACCAATGCAGTATGTTCGTAAAAAAGCTAAAGGTTTTGGAAGGAATGCTCAAATTGAGGGTGACTTTAAAAATGACTCTCATATTCTTCTTGTTGAGGATTTAACAACGGATGGCAATAGTAAAATCAAATTTTGTGAAGCTTTGAGAGAAGCAGGTGCAAAAGTGGATCATACTTTTGTTGTTTTTTATTATGATATTTTTCCTCAAACAAGGGAAACACTAAATAGTATTGGATTACAAATGCATTCATTAGCTACATGGTGGGATGTGTTAAAAGTAGCTAAAGACAACAACTATTTTGAAAATAATGCAATTGGTGAAGTAGAGAGTTTTTTAAATGACCCAATGACTTGGTCGGCAAATCACGGTGGAGCTTCATCATTAGCTGACTAACTATTTTTTTTTAATTTTGCTTCTCTCCACGCTATGTAAGAGGTCGAGCCTATTATAAGAATTCCACCTATCCAAAGTGTTATTTGAGGTTCTTCTGCAAATAATGCATATCCAATAAGCACCGACCATATAAGCCTAAGAAAATCAAAAGGCAGAAGTAA
>CAKZQZ010000104.1 GCA_937142855.1 uncultured Alphaproteobacteria bacterium
TTATTTCTCCCTACTATGATCCCATGATTGGAAAAATAATCTCGCATGGAAGAAACAGAAATGAAGCAATAAAAAACCTTACTAGTTATCTCAGTGAATTTGAGATAGCAGGTATAACTACAAATTTAGATTTGTTAAAAAAACTTCTTAAAGATAATGATTTCAAAAAAGGGAATATTAATACAAAATTTGTTGAAAATAACATTATAAAATTTGTAGAAAATAATATTCCAAATGCTGACATAGCACTAACTGGTCTAATAGTTTTTAAAAATTTAATTAAAAATCAAGATAATTACTGGAGTATGTGGCGACCTTCTCATTATCCTATTAAACTTTTAATTAATAACACTACATATTCATTTAATTTTATATATTCAAAACTCGATGAAATTGAAGTTCATTTTGATGAATTAAGATATAAGTTGAGTTCAATAAAAATTTTTAACTCTTCTTTATTTGCTAGACTAAACAAGAAAGATTTGAGTATCCGGTATAACGTATTTAAAGAAAAAAATTTGGGCAAAAAAATGTTCACAATTTTTACTGAAAATAATACTTACCAAGCTCAGATTTTTAATCCTCTGATCATTACAGAAAATCAAAAGAGATTTTCACCAGATAAAATTATCTCACCAATGCATGGCATTATTAAATTTAAAAGTATTAAAAAAAACTTACATGTGAAAAAAGGAGAAGTTCTTATGCTGCTAGAAGCAATGAAAATGCAATATTCGCTTACCTCTCCTCGTGACGGTATAATAGAAAAGATTTATATTAAGGATGGCGAACAGGCTATAGAAGGAATGGAGCTCTTAAGTTTAAAAGAGAAAAATAATGATTGATAATTTTATTAATATTTTTGAGATGAGCCCAAGGGATGGCCTGCAAAATGAAAAAAATTTTATTTCAACAAATGATAAAATTAAGTTTATTGATAATTTATCAAGTTGTGGTTTTAAAAAAATTGAAACATCTAGCTTTGTAAGCCCAAAATGGGTCCCTCAACTTTCAGATGCAGGAGATGTTTTTAGAGGAATAAAAAGAAATAAAGGTGTGAAGTATACCGCTTTAACACCAAATGAAAAAGGCTTTGATGACGCAATGATAGCTGAAGTAGATGAAGTAGCTATTTTTACAGCTGCTTCTGAAACTTTTTGTAAAAAAAATACTAATTGTGATATTGAAACTAGTTTAATACGTTTTAAACCTATTATGAATAAAGCTGTTAGCAACAAGTTACCCGTGAGAGGTTACATTAGTTGCGTATCTCATTGTCCATACGAAGACTATGTTGACCCCCAAAAAGTGGCTGAAATAGCTAATGAGTTGATAAATATGGGATGTTATGAGGTTTCTCTAGGAGATACAACCGGCAAAGGTAATGCAGAGCAAACGTTAAAAGTAATTAAGGAATGCTTAAAATTCATTAGTCCTAAATTTTTAGCTGGTCACTTCCATGATACGTATCAAAACGCATTAGATAATATTATGGTTTGTATTGAAAATGGAATTAGAACTTTTGATTCTTCTGTCGGGGGTTTAGGTGGGTGCCCATATTCTCCTGGGGCTAAAGGAAATGTTGCCACAGAAAAGGTGAATGAATTAGTTTTATCAATGGGATACAACACAAACTTAGATAGTTCAAAAATTAATGAATGTAGCCATATTGCAAAACAACTAAAGAAAACTGGAAGTTATTCATAAGATGGAAAAAGAAACAATAATAATAAAACAAGAACTGAATGGTGTTTGTGAAATTATTTTAAACCAGCCTGAAAAGCATAACTCTTTATCAGCTAAAATGATTGAAGAACTTACTCATGCTTTTGAACATTTAAGTAGCGATGATAAAACAAAGGTATTGATAATTTCTTCGACTGGTAAATCGTTTTGCGCTGGAGGTGATTTGGGTTGGATGAAGAAACAAATTTTTTCTGATAGAACTACGCGTATTAAAGAAGCTACAAAACTAGCCGATTTATTATATAAAATGTATTACTTCCCCAAACCTCTTATTGCAAAAGTTGAAGGAAATGCTTTTGGGGGAGGAATAGGAATCATTTCTGTTTGCGATATTGCGATTTGTAAAGAAAATATAAAGCTAGCTCTTACCGAAGTAAAGCTTGGCCTAATACCAGCAACAATAAGTCCATATGTTATTTTGAAAATTGGGTCTAATAATGCTTTAGAACTATTTACTTCTGGCAGAAATTTTAATGCTCAAGATGCAAAAAAAATAGGTTTAATAAAAACTATTTCTGCAGATGATGATATTGATAATATTATTTCCAAAGAAATTAAAACTTTTCTTGTTAATGCCCCATCTGCTATTTCAGCATCAAAAAAACTCGTAAAAAACTTATCTTTAAAAATTGATCATGAGACTGTTAAGTTTACTGTTGAAGCTCTTGCAGATGTATGGGAAAATCCTGAGGCTATTGAAGGAATAAACGCTTTCTTTGAAAAAAGAAAGCCGAATTGGCTTATGGAGAATTAAATGGAAGAAATTATAAAGCAAGGCCAAAATACTAATCTTACAAAATTAAACCTAAATTATGATGGTCATAAGGACGGTGAAGAAGGAGTAGAAAACTATTTGAAGATAGTAGAAGAAAAAATTGGCTTTATTCCAAATGTTCTTGCTGCATTCGCTAAATTCCCAAAACAATTTGAAGGTTTTACAAAGCTCTATAACTCACTTATGTTAGGCGAATCAGGTTTAACAAAACTTGAAAGAGAAATGATTGCTGTTACAGTTTCATCTGAAAATCATTGCTTCTATTGCTTAGTTGCTCATGGTTCAGCCGTAAGAGAACTTTCAAATGACCCTCAACTAGGGGAACGCATTGCTGCTAATTTTAAATCTGCCGAATTACCTAGAAAACAAGAAGAATTACTTAATTTTGCACGCCAGTTAACCCGAGACCCATCTGAAATAGGTGAAGATCAGAGGAAAAAATTGAAAGATGTTGGATATACCGATAGAGATATATGGGATATTAGCGCAATAGTGGGTCTTTTTAACATGACCAATAGGTTAGCTTCAGCAACTGAAATGGAACCTAATAGCAATTATTACAACATAGCAAGATAGTTTCAATGAGTTTTGAATTAAGCGATACACAATTATCTATCATTGATTCAGTTCATAATATTATGAAAAAATTTGATGATGATTACTGGCTTAAATGTGACCAAGAAGCTTCATTTCCTGACAAATTTTATAACGAAATTGCTGAGGGTGGATGGTTAGGTATTTGCATGCCAAAGGAATTTGGCGGTACTAACCTCGGTGTTAGTGAAGCCTCAATTTTTATGCAAAAAATTTCTGAAACAGGTGGAGGAATGGCAGCCGCATCCTCTATACATATAAATATTTTTGGTCCACACCCTATTGTTGTGCATGGAAACAAAAAACAAAAAGAAACTTGGTTACCGCCTCTAATTACAGGTAAACAAAAAACATGTTTTGGAGTAACCGAACCCGATGCGGGTTTAGATACTGGCAAATTGAAAACATTTGCAAAAAAAATTAATAATGGATACTTGATTAATGGCCAAAAAATTTGGACTTCAACAGCTAAAATAGCTGATAAAATTCTTTTATTAGCTAGAACTACTCCCATTGAGGAGTGTAAAAAAAATACTGATGGCCTTACATTATTTTATACAGATTTAAATAGAAATAAAATTGAAGTTAAAGAAATTTCTAAAATGGGAAGAGCCGCAGTTGATAGTAATCAAATATTTATTGATAACTTAGAAGTACCTGACTTTGATAGAATAGGAGAGGAAGGAAAAGGTTTTAAATATATTTTAGACAGCCTAAATCCAGAACGTATCCTTATTGCTGCTGAGGCACTAGGTATTGGTAAAAATGCTTTATCAAGAGCAGTTCAATATTCTAAAGACAGAATTATTTTTGATCAACCAATTGGGAAAAATCAAAGTATTCAGCATCCATTAGCGGAAAACTGGATAGAATTAGAAGCTGCTGAATTGTTGATCGCCAAAGCAGCATACCAATATGACAAAGGTGAAAACGCAGGTGGAATGGCTAATGCAGCAAAATATTATGCTGCAGAAGCGGGTTTTAAAGCTGCTACACAAGCTGTTTTGACTTTAGGAGGAATGGGTTATGCTAAAGAATATCATGTTGAAAGATTATTAAGAGAGTCCCTCATACCAAAATTAGCACCAGTTAGTGCTCAAATGATTTTAAATTATATATCAGAACGTGTGCTAGGATTACCAAAATCATACTAAACAAAGAAAAGTGAAAAATGACTATAAAACATAATATTATAAAGAGTGCTCTCGACGGAATAAGAGTTTTAGATCTTACCAGGGTTCTTGGAGGGCCTTACTCAACTCAAATTCTTGCAGATCATGGAGCTGAAGTAATTAAAGTAGAGTCTAACTTAGGAGACGAAGTTAGGGGATGGGGACCACCATTTGTTAACGATATGGCTTCATATTTTATTAATGTAAATAGAAATAAACGATCTATTGCAATTGATTTAACCAAGCCTGAGGGCAAGGATATTATTTTAAAGCTTCTCGCTAATTCTGATGTTCTAATTGAAAACTTTAAAACTGGAACAATGGAAAAATGGGGAATGGGCTATGAAGAAAATTTAAAAAATAAATATCCTAAATTGATCCATTGTAGAATATCAGGTTTTGGCGAAGAAGGGCCATTAGGGGGAGCTCCTGGATATGATGCTATTGTCCAAGCAATGACTGGCATGATGTCAGTTAATGGCCATGAAGATAGTGGGAATGTTAGAGTTGGTATTCCAATGGTTGATATGGGCACTGGTTTGTACGCAACCATAGGCATACTAATGGCACTTCAAGAAAGGAATAGTTCTGGATTAGGACAATTTATTGATATGTCTTTATATGATTCGGCTTTAGCATTAATGCATCCTCATACTGGAAATTATTTCTTGTCGGGTAAACCTGGTAAAGCCACAGGTAACGCTCACCCAAACATCTCCCCTTATGACAAATTTAAAACTGCCACTAATGAAATTTTTATGGGAATAGGTAATGATGCGGGCTTTGCAAGACTATGTAAAGCTCTTGGATTAGATGAACTAATAACAGATAAGAGATTCATTACCAATGGTGACAGAGTAAAAAACAGACTAGAACTTACTAAATATTTAGAAGATGCGCTTAGTGAGGTTGACGGGGTTGAGTTTTCAGAAAAACTATTATCTGCAGGTATACCAGCAGGACCTGTTAGGAATATTGAAGAAGCACTTGGTCATCCGCAAACTTTACAGAGGAAAATGACTATTTCTAAGGATGATTATAAAGGGGTTGCTTCACCTATAAAGTTCAGCAGATCCAACACAGTAGACGTCAAGCATAAACCTCCTAAAATTGGTCAACATACCAAGGAAATATTACTAGAAAATGGTTACAGCCAAGAAACTATCGAGGAAATGCTTGCTGGAAAAATTGTTTTTGATTAACTACCCAGAATTTAAATAAATAAAGTATCAAAATAATGTTGTCTAAGGTAATTTACATGACCACTAATTTCATTATTTTTAACTTGGTCATGATTAAATAATATAAAGGCATCAAGTGCTTGAAAAATAAAGAGGTCAATACCCGAAATAATTTTTGCTCCCGCTTTTTCTCCTTTTTTTATGAATTCTGTCTTAGCAGGAGTATAGACAACATCAAATATCCATTGATTTTTTTTAGGTTTTAGAGATCCTAGTGGGCACCCTGGGAAATCTTTATGACCAACTGGTGTGCAATTAATTATAGCATCGAAATTTTCAATTCCTTCGTCTAGTTCACCAGTTTCAATTAGTTTACAATTTATATTTGATGATAATAATTCTTTAACTAATTGCTCACCTTTCAATAAATTTGCTTCTATCAAATAAAGATCTTTATTTTTTAGAGATCCTAATCCAAACAGGATGGATCTTCCAACTCCACCTCCTCCAATAATAAGGATTTTTTCGGCTTTATTTTCTTTAAAATGAAAATCCATCGTTCTTAAAAAGCCTGAGAAATCTGTATTTTCTGCTATAATCTTCTCTTTAAATATTAGTGTGTTTGCCGACTTAACATAAGCAGCTCCTTGATTAATCTTATTTGCATAATTTATTGCTTTCTCTTTAAATGGGTAAGTGACGTTAACGCCTCTGAAGTCATCAGACCTTAATTCTTCCAATAGACTTTCAAAATAGTCTTCACCTTTTTCCTTAATATCAAATAATTCATAGCTTAGAGAAATTCCAAATGATTTACCTAAACGCTTATGTATATCAGGCGCCTGGGAGCTCTCTATATTATGTCCTATTAAGCCAAATTTATTCATTTACAACTCATCTCTAATTAATCTTATAATGATAGTTCCAAACCATCTCTCTAACTCCATTCTGACAGGCAAAGTTCTTCCTAAGGAAGTTTCCCCAAAAAAAAATTTAAAGTCTGTAAACTTATCATCTTTGGGCTTCCATTTGGTTTCCAACCTATGACCACCTAAAGGTTTAACTTTCAAGCCGCAAACTACTACTTTTCCATTGAAAGATTTTGGTCTATCATTTTCTAACAAAGTTACTCCTAAAGATTTTATTTTAAGATCGTACCTTCTTCTACCATCAAAAATTTTAAAAGTTTCATCACATTGTTGGTAAGAATTAATCTTTTCAATAATATTAAAAAAGGCTGTTATAGGGTCAATTGTCCCAATCAATGTTGATTTATTGATAGGGTGGACCTTTTTTAAATCTAAAGCTGGGTAATTTTTATATTTTACTAAATTATTTTCAAAATCTAATTTAGAAGAACGTTCTTTATTGTTAAAGTTCCCACTTGCAGAAAATACTTTTGGAAACCATTGATTATTTCCCCTTACTGAAGAAGCATATAAGTCTCCTTCATATTTGTATAAAACATCTAGAAAACCAGAAGTCTTCGATTTTGAATTTAAAATAACTTGCCTACTATCAGCTTCAATAAAAACCTGAGACTTACCTACAATAAAATTCCCAAACTGAACTTCATAATAAAAATCTTCTTTATATCCAAATGCATTTTGACTAGTAAAAACTACAAGAATGATTAAAAATTTAATAAATAAAATATTAAATTTTATAATCTTACTTATTTCAATTAGGCTAAATATTTTTATCTCTTTTAATGATTAAGTTTGAGAGTGATTGTATGTCAATACAAAAACATTAATTATAATGCAAATTATTACGATAAACTTACCGCTAATATCTATAGATAAAATTATTTTACAAATTAATACCTTTGTTTAATTTAGTTAGATTTGTATTATGTGTATTTAATCATTTAGGAATGGAAAAATGAGAAAAAGTAATATTTTTCCTCGTCACACTAATTACGAACTTCCTATATCTGCCTATGGTGAAGGCTGTTACATTTTTGATATTAATGGAAAAAAATATCTTGATGGTTCTTGTGGAGCAGCGGTTTCGTGCTTAGGTCATTCAGATAGTTCAATTAAACAAGCTATAATTAAACAAACAGAAAAATTAGCATTTGCTCACACTTCCTTTTTTACAAGCGAGCCAGCAGAAGAATTAGCAAACACTTTATCACTTAATTCTCCCAAAGGGTTGAATAAAGTATATTTTGTCTCTAGCGGATCTGAGGCAGTTGAGGCATCACTAAAGTTAGCTAAACAATATTTTAATGAAATTGGTAAACCCCAAAAACATAAAGTTATTTCAAGAAGACAAAGCTACCACGGCAATACTTTGGGAGCTCTTGCTGCTGGGGGTAATGTTTGGAGAAGATCTTTTTTTGAAGATTTACTAATTGACACAAGCTTAATTTCACCCTGTTATCAATACAGACATCAAAGCCCCGATGAAAGCAGTATAGATTATGGCCTTAGAGTTGCTAACGAGTTAGAAAAAGAAATAATCAAACTTGGTCCTGAAAATGTTATGGCTTTTATTGCAGAGACAGTAGTTGGAGCAACAGCAGGGGCCTTAACGCCAGTAGAAGGATATTTTAAACGGATTAGAGAAATTTGTGATCAATATGGTGTTCTATTAATCTTAGACGAAGTTATGTGTGGCATGGGTAGAACCGGATCACTATTTGCTTGTGATGATGAGAAAATTGTCCCTGATATAATAACTATAGCTAAAGGGTTAGGAGCAGGATATCAACCGATTGGGGCAATGCTTTGCCAAGACTTTATCTACGACGCAATAGCCAATGGTACAGGTTTTTTCCAACATGGGCATACTTATCTTGGTCATCCTGTTGCGTGTGCGGGATCTTTAGCTGTTATAAATAAATTAATAAATGAAAAATTTCCTAATCAAGTTAAAGAAAAAGGGGAAATCCTTCAGCAAAAACTAGAAAAAATACTTGGACAACATGAATTTATTGGAGACATTAGAGGAAGAGGTTTGTTTAGAGGTATTGAAATAGTTAAAGATAGAGCATCAAAAAATCCATTTGACAAAAATCTTAATATAGCTGGGAAAATCAAAAAAGAAGCTTTAGATAATGGATTAATTTGCTACCCAATGCAGGGAACTGTTGACGGATTTCTTGGAGACCATATTTTAATTGCTCCTCCTTTCATAATAAATAATTCAGAAATAGATGAACTCTGTGAAAAATTAAAAAAAACAATCGACACTGTTTGTTATTGATAGAAGATTAAACACCAAGATATTTTTGAGCGAGTTGCGTACTTAATTCTTTTGAAAGCCCTTTCCATACTGTTCTACCCTTTTCTAGAATATAGAATTTATCAGCCAAACTTTGTAATTGTTTAAGTGATTTATCTATAATTAAAATAGATATATTTTTGTTTTTTAAAATTTCTATAACTTTCCATATTTCTGATCTAATTGTAGGAGACAA
>CAKZQZ010000105.1 GCA_937142855.1 uncultured Alphaproteobacteria bacterium
ATTGAGAAAATTTCAATGAAAGATGAAAGTTTTGTATTAGCTATTAATGATCCACTGGTTTTGTGTGGAATGTTTCTAGGTGGTATTTTCCCTTTTTTAGTTAGTTCTATGACCATGACTGCGGTTGGCGATGCGGCTTTTGATATGATAAAAGAAATTAGAAGACAATTTAAAGAAATTCCAGGTCTCTTGGAAGGTAAGGCTAAACCAGATACTGCAAGATGTGTTGACATTGCAACGAGAGCAGCTTTACGCAAAATGATAGCACCTGGAGCATTGGCAGTATTATCACCAGTTATTATTGGATTTCTTTTAGGACCGAAAGCTCTTGGTGGAATGTTAGGCGGTGCACTTATCTGTTGTGTGATGATGGCATTAATGATGTCAAACGCAGGTGGAGCTTGGGATAATGCAAAGAAATTTGTAGAGAAAGGGAACTTTGGAGGTAAGGGTTCTGACGTTCATAAGGCTGCTGTTGTAGGTGATACTGTAGGTGATCCTTTGAAAGATACCTCTGGTCCATCAATGAATATTTTAATAAATGTTATGGCTATTGTCAGCTTGGTTATAGCACCTCTTTTAGTTTGATCTCCAAAAATGAATAAAGCTATATAGCTTTATTCATTGAATTTTGTTATAGCTGAAAAATCTAAGTCACCTTTTTTTTGGTTTACCATATTCCCAAAGTTTTCTTGAGCTTTTGTTCCAAAAGGTGCAGATGTATTTGTGCTTTGTATAGCTTTAAGAGCTATACTTAAATCTTTAAACATTAAGCTTGCTGAAAAACCTGGTTCAAAGTTATTGTCTGCAGGACTTTCAGGTCCTACCCCTTTAATAGGACAATAATTATTTATAGCCCAACACGAGCCAGTAGAAGTTGACAATATTTCAAATAATTTTTGAGGATCTAAACCTAAATTTTTGCCTAAGTTAAAAGCTTCTCCTACACCAATCATAGTCGTTGCTAATAACATATTATTACACGCTTTTGTAGCTTGTCCTGTGCCACATGAACCGCAAAGAAGTGATTTTTTCCCCATTATTTCAAATAATGGTAACATCATTTCATAGGCATCTTCTGTGCCACCTACCATAAAGGTTAGAGTGCCATTTTCAGCTCCACCAACACCACCTGAAACTGGGGCATCAAGACACAAAAGTTTTCTATCTTCACATTTTTGGTGTAAAATTTTGGCTTTGTCAACATCAATAGTGGAGCAGTCTGTTATCAATGTACCGGGCTTTAAGCTATCTATTATAGTGTCTAAGACTTGCTCTACAATTTCTCCATTAGGTAACATTGTGATTATTATATCTATATCTTTTGATATATCATTTAAATCAGAAGCTTTTTTAAGTCCTTTTGGTAAAAGTTGTTTTACAAATTCTTCATTAATATCATAGCCAATAACTCCATAATTAGCATTCAAAAGGTTTGTTACCATTCGAGCGCCCATGTTACCTAAGCCAACAAAACCAATTTTTTTCATTTTAATTCTCCTTTATTTAGAAACTCAGATAGAGGGATGGTTTGACTTTTAATTATACGCTCAGAGGTTAGAAGTTTTTGGTTGATTTGTAAATCTTGCTTTAAGCCAAACAAATAGGGATACCATTCTCTGGATAACTTACCTTTCCATTTCCACAAAAGAAAATCTAATTTATCAATATCTTCTATCGTAATTTTAAAAGATTGGGTAGATGGATTTAAACCAAAATCTGGTCTTAAAAAATATTTTTTGATTTTAAAGAATTTTTCTGGAACATTATGAATGTTTAAAATATTTTCCCATTCTATTTTTGAAAGTTTGCCAACAATGCTTTTTCCAAATATGTCTAGGACTAAAAGATCTGTTTTTATCAAACCTGTGGGGTTAACCATAATATTTTTTAAATTTTCTCTACCCAAAGTTGGTCCTATAAAAAAGCGTCTGGGACAATAATCATTGGCATAAAAATTATCCCAAATAATAATCTCATTACATAATATTTTTTTTATTCTTTGATAATTTTTATAAGTTTTAGCAACTACATTTTTACCACAATAAAATACTTTTATCTTAGGGCTCAATGTTTTACTTAAATCTTTCAAGTAACTAGGATCATCACTTATTAATTCATCAGCATAAACCCTTGGTACAAAAAAAATATTTTGTCCTAATTTGTTGGTCAGTTTATTTGCTAAAATACCATGATACGTACCCTCAGACACATCAAAGCCAAATTTTTTTTTAAAATCATTTGGAATATCGTCTAACATTAAAGCAATATAAGTAGCTCCATCCTCAAGTAACTGTTTTGCTTTTTTAAATAGTAATTCGAAATCTGAGTTTTTATTATTTATAGAAACATTGTGTAATTCTTTAAAATTAAAATCTAGTCCAGGAGCAACTCCAGCTATAACATTTATGTTATTTTTTTTACTTAATTGGGTAAAATTCTGAAAATTAAGACGCCAATTTTTACTATATTTTTTCCTCCAACATAATCTATGACAAACATCCTCTTTGGGAGCATAGAAATAAGTGTTCATATTATTTTTATGAAGTGATTTTATTATAAGTTTTCTACTTTTCCACGATAATAGTCTTCCATAGTAACCCTCTATATACCCAGTGATATTATTTTCATTGTTTTT
>CAKZQZ010000106.1 GCA_937142855.1 uncultured Alphaproteobacteria bacterium
CATATTGAAACTTTTAAATTTTCAGCAAAATTTTTTACCTATCAAAGAATATTTACTTAGTCACTATTAACGCATCTAGAGCAATTACAATTTCTTTACTAACTAAAATTGGGTTCATTTCAACTTGATCAATCCGGTCAGAGTTAGCAGCAATAAAATTTGATAAATTAACAATTGCGTCTATTAAAGAGTCTATGTCAACAGATGGCTGACCACGTGCACCAAAAAAAACATCTTTACTTTTCAAAGATGAGATCATCTTTCTTGCCTTTTCTTTAGTAATTGGTGCTTCAGCAAAAGAAATGTCTTTTATTACTTCGGCGTATATTCCACCTAATCCTAACATTACCATTGGGCCAAAAACAGGGTCGATTTTAGCACCCAATATGCACTCAATCCCTCCCTTAACCATAGGTGCGATCATTACTCCATCAATTATGGCATTAGGAGCTTTTTCTTTGACATTTTGAGTAATTCTTTTGAAAGCATCTTTTGCTTGGTCAATGTTTTCAATATTTAAAATCACCCCACCAACATCAGTTTTATGCTGAATATCAGGAGAAAGAATCTTTATTACATACTTTGTGTTTTTCTTATCGAAGAAAGGAAGCAATTCATTAGGTGTTCTTATTATTGATGATTTTATAATGGGTAAATTAGCTTTTATTAAAATTTCACTACAATCAACTTCATTCAATTTTCTTTTAGGAATATCTATTAAATATTTGTTTTTATTAAAATCTTGTTTGATTTCATTTAATTTAAATTGTTCACCAAAAAACATAAGGGCTGACATAGCAACTACAGCCCTTGTTGGATCTTCAATACACAAAAAACCTTCGTTTTCATATGTTTTTACAATTTCATCGGGAGCTACCATACAATTAATAAACAACTTATCTTCATAACCTTTCATAGCTTGTTTTAAAGAAGAAAGTAAAGGTTTTGACAATAAAGGTGAGCCCGCAACAGAAGTCCAAAATCCAATTAAAGCATCGTACCCACCTCTTGAAAGCATCAAATCAGTAAACTTTGGAACAATTGATAAATCATTAAAAAATTGTGCTGTCACATCTACAGGATTCATGGGTGAAGCAAAAGGCACCAGCTCTTTTAACTGATCTTGAGCATCTTGAGGCATTGGCCCAACAGTTAACCCTTCATCAGATGCTGCATCTGCCATCAAAACACCACCACCCCCAGAAATTGTTACCAATCCTAAATTTTTACCGGCAGGGAAAATTCTTGGTTTGGTTGCATAAGCCACATCAAGCATTTCTGCTGTACTTCTTACTCTATAAGCGCCATGAGCTCGCAAAATTTCATCATAAATCACGTCTTCCCCAGCAAGTGAGGCTGTATGGGAGTTAGCTGCTGCAGCCCCTACTTCTGATCTACCAACCTTCATAAAAATTACAGGTTTTTTTTCTGCCCTTGCAGTGTCTAAAGCTTTTGTAAATTGCTCTCCATTCTTTACACTTTCCACATATGCCATTATAGAGTGAACTTCAGGGTCTTCTGCCATTAACTGAATTGTTTCACCAACAGACAAGTCAACTTCATTACCAGTTGTCATCCAATACCTAATTCCCAAACCTTTTTGGTGAGCAACCATATAAATATGACTACCATATGCTCCTGATTGACTGGCGATTGCTATTCCTCCTGGTCTCGGAGTTGCCCTATCTATTGTAGACGTAAATGTAGGATAAAAGTTTGTTGCTGAATTAAAAAGTCCAAGGCAATTTGGTCCTATTACTCGAAGACCACTTTCCTGGCTTATTTCTCTGATTTGGTTTTGATAAATTTCCCCTTGCCCACCAATTTCTGAAAATCCAGAGGAAAAAATTAGGGCCGTTTTTGCTTTTTTTTCAACTGCCTGCTTCAGGACTTTTACAACTATTTTCGAAGGAACTGCTACTAAAATAAAATCCAAGTCTTCTTTTACATCTAAAAGGCTAGGATAAGCTTTTAATCCTTGAACTGTATCTCTGTTAGGATTTATAGGGAAAATCCCTCCTGAAAATTTTTGTTCAATCATATGTGCTAAAGGACGTCCTCCAATTCTTGCTTTATTATCTGATGCTCCTACAATTGCAATTGATTTTGGTGACATAATTTCTTTTAAGGTAGTCATATTTCCCCTTTAATTGATAGACAAGTTCAAAACAGTGTATAATCTACATTAATTAATAAACTTGTTAAATGAAACTTTAAAAATTTTAAATCAAACTTTTTAAAATAAAAAAATGCCAAGAATTTTAATTTTAAGCTGCTTTATACAGATGTTTTCCATGACTGGATTTGCTGTTTGGCCTATTTATTTGATAGATCTGCAGTCATTGTGGAACTTATCAAATAGTGAAGCTGGTTGGGTAAGTGGGTCATTTTATATTGGTTACGTTATTGCAACGCCTTTTTTAGTAAGTTTAACAGATACATTTGATGCAAGAAAATTATACTTTTTTTCTTCTTTACTTGGTTGTCTCGGTTTACTTTTATTTTCATTTTTTGCTAGTAATGCAATCAATGCAGCAATATATTGGTCGCTTGTTGGAGCTGGGCTAGCTGGAACGTATATGCCAGGATTACAAATTCTTAACTCTAGACTTGATAAAGTATCTAGAGAGAAGTTCGTGGCTGTATACACTTCTTTTTTTGGCTTAGGCGTTGCATTTTCATTTTCAATTTTTGGTTTTTTGAAGAGTTATAATATTTCATGGGAAAATGCTTTTTTATTTGCATCTATAATTCTTTTTTTAAGTTCATTTCCATTGTGGTTGTTTTCAGGAGAAGAAGTAGAGGAACGAGAACGAAGGAAGTATCAAGGTTTAATAAAAGTAATTATACCCATTTTTTCAACTTTTAAGAATAAAAAAGCGCTTCCTTTTATTTTAGGTTATGGTGGACACACTTATGAATTATTTGGATTTAGAAGTTGGACTTTCCCTTGCATACTGTTTCTTTCAAATTATTTTAATACCTCAGTAAGTGATGCATTTATTGCTAACTGTATAGGGTTAATGGGCTTTTTAGGTATTTTTGCTTCAATTTATGGTGCTAAATACTGTATAGGAAAAGATAGAGCTAGAATAGTTAGTAGAATGGGTTTGATATGTTTTGTTGGATCAATACTAACTGGAATTTCATTTTGGA
>CAKZQZ010000107.1 GCA_937142855.1 uncultured Alphaproteobacteria bacterium
GACATTGTGTCTTCCCACATACCAAAATAGCCAATTAACATAAAACTTAAAAAGGTACCAATGACAATTAGAATGGATCGTGATCCTATCCAAGCTAGTGTTAATATGCCTAAAACTATTAGTGGCCATGGAGTATTAATAAAAAACTTTTCAAATGAGACCAAAAACATCAGTAAAGGCTCAAAAAAACCTTCTATACTCTCACCATAAGTTCTTGTGAAGTCTGTAAATGCAAAATCAACTGATTTTTTAAACTCTCTTAAATCAGATCTACTCATATCAGGGAATTTAAAAAACCAGTCCATCTTTAAAAGTCCTTGGTTAAAAAATAATCACTGTTTCAAGAAACAGTGATTATTTATATTTTGGTTTTAATTATAAGCTAGACTTAACTTTTTTTGCTACATCTGGACTAACCCATTTTTCCCACACAGCACCATGCTTTTCTAAAAATTCATAAGCTGCATCTTCACCTTGAGCTTTTTCTTGATCCATAAAAACAAGCATTTTATTCATTATACTTCCTGGATACGCTCTTCCAGAAATATAATCTAAAGCCACACCAGCATTTTTCTTAAAATTTGAAGTTACTACAGTGTTAACAACTGATGTTGTCCAAGCAGATTTTTTAGGGCTTGCACAATCTTTTTCTGGTTTAACAATACAATTGTCCCAGTTTTCTTTTCCACCAAATGGAACGCCGAAATCTAGTTTATGCATTTTATATTTACCAATCATAGAGGTAGGTGACCAATAATATCCAAACCAGTTTTCACCTCTTTCAACGGCCTTAGCCATCGACCCATCTAAACCTGCTGCACTACCTGGATCAACTAGAACCCAACCTTTCTTCTCCATTTCAAATGCTCTAAAAAGATTAGCATTAGCTAATTGACAACCCCAACCGGCAGGACACCCTATGAAAGCGCCCTTTGACTTGTCTTCTGAATATGGGAACAAATCAGGTCTTTCTAATACATCTAAGGCTGTTTTAAGCTCCGGATGCTTTTTTACAGTGTGGGGTGGAAGCCACCAACCCTCACCCAATCCTGTAATTGGAGAGTTGTTTGCTACAATTAATCTGTTTTCTCCAACAGCCTTTTTAAGAGGGATTGCGACAGCATTAGCCCATAATTCAGGAGCAACGTCTGGTGACCCCTTTTCATTCATTGAAGTAAAAGTTGGCATTGTAGCACCTGCAACTAATTCAACTTCACAGCCGTAACCTTTTTCTAAAATGATTTTATCAACATTTGCCATCAATTCAGCTGATGCCCAGTTCATTTCTGCTATGCTTACTTTACCACATGCAGCGTTACCTATAGTAGCCCAACTAAGGCCTACGGCTACGGTTGCCGCCATTGTAAATGCAGCTCCGAATACCCGTTTCATCTTATCCTC
>CAKZQZ010000108.1 GCA_937142855.1 uncultured Alphaproteobacteria bacterium
GCTTTATTAATGGCACTTCCAAGAGCCCACCCAACATCTTCAACCGTGTGATGAGAATCTATATGTAAATCTCCGTAACAATTTAAATCAATATCAATTAAACTATGTTTAGATAATTGTTCTATCATGTGATCAAAAAAAGGTAATCCTGTGTTAATATTAGACAGACCTTGACCATCTAAGTTCACTTTGACAGTGATTTTGGTTTCATTCGTGTTTCTTTCAAGAACTGATAACCTTTTATCTTGATTTTTTGACATTTTGCACCTTAAATTAAGTCAAACTCTTATTCTTATTTTTCACTCTTATTAAGACAGCTCCCTCACCACCTAGATTTTGGGGTGCATGCATGTGACTGATTATATACTTACTAATTTCTTTTTCACAAAGCCAGTTCGGTAATTCCTTTTTTAAAGCACCAGAGTTGTTTTGGCCTTTTCCAGTTATAACTAGTATATTTTTATAATTAGATTTGTAAGACATAATAATAAAATTTTTTAATATTATTCTTGCATCATTTAACCTATAACCATGAAAATCAACAACATTATCTAATTTTAATAAGCCCTTCTTTAACAATTTAGAAAAACTTTTACTTTCTTTTAAATTAATTTTGTACAGAGATTTATTATTTTTTACATTATTTTTAGGGTTAACTCTTAAAGTATGAGAATTTAAATTTGAAACGTACTCTGTCCATATTTTTTTATCATCTTTCGTAATTGAAAACATTGCATTAAACACTCTTTGTTTCTATTAAAACCCAATTGTTGTTGTTGGTATTAATTTTTCTTTCAAAAACCCATTCATCTTTAACTAAGATTTCATTGTCTTTATCACCATCAATGATTTTTTTATCTTTGTCCATAAGCGCTCTTATCTGAAATGTCTCAAATAGAACTTTTATTTTAATAGAAGTTTTAGTTAGGTTTACAGATAAAATTTCATGTTTCTTGATTGAATTTAACTCAATAATTTCAATCTCATTCTCTTTGATTCTATCATTAATTGCATTTTTAAAGCTTTTTAAAACAGATGGTTTTGTATATTCCTCAATATTATCTATATTCCCATTAACAAAACATTCTAATACCATTTTGAAGAATGTTTCTGACCCAGCAAGAAAATCATCAACATTAAATTGAGGGTCAATTTTTAAAATCTTTTGAATCTCGATTGAGGAAGTTTCATTAACATTTTTTCTTAAAGGTACAATATTTGTAAACTTTTTTTTACTTGATTGTTCTCTGTTAATATTTTGATCGTCAATATCAGTTTTAGTGCCTAGAATATTTTTAAGCCTTAAAATTAAGAAAACAGCTATTACACCAAATATTATTATATCAAAATATGGAAAACTAGTTTGCATTTTGGGAAACCACCATTAATAGATTTGTAAATAACATATTATACAAAAATTTATTAAAATTGATATTTTTAATTATAATTTTGGGTTATAAAATTTTATACTTTCTAACTTTAAGGCATTAAAATGAGTAATTTAGTACAAGACTCAACTAAAAACACAAAAATTATCAAACATTACATCAAGGATTTATCTTTTGAAAATTTGCAAGATGTTAATAGTCAAAATTTCCGTAAAGATGATGTGAAATTCTCTGATAATATCAACGCAATATTTCAAACTTATAATGAAAAAAATTTCAGTGTGCTCTTAAAATATAACTGTGATTGCACGTTAATAAAAAAAAAGGAAAAAATTTTTATTTTAGAAATTGACTATTTTGGTGTATTTGAAATTAATAAAAGAGATGATTACAACCAAGATGAATTAACAAAACGTGGGTGCATAATTCTTTATCCTATATTAAAACCCATTGTTGAAGATATAACAAAAAAGGGTACTCTTTTTAGTATTTCTCTAAATAATTTAGATTTTAACTTAATTAAAAATTAGTCTTTAAAAATATCCCATATTTTATTTGGTATTTTTTCAATACTTTCTAGGTGTAGTCTATGGTCATTTAAATTTAGATTAAAATCTCTTTTATTGATTGATTTGTTGTCTTTATAGTAATTATTTATATCTACACTTAAATCAGTATTTTGGTAATTTTGATAACTAGAATCATCATGAAATTTAAGTGTGGTTTGTTTTCCACCTATTAACTCTAAATAGACTAATGCTAAAAGTTTTGCATCTTTTAACGCTCCATGAACTTCTCTGTTTGAAATGTCAATATTATATTTTCTACACAAGGAATCTAAACTAATAGATTGACCTCGAAATTTATTTTTAGCCAATAATATAGTGTCAATTATAATTTCTTCATTTATTGCTGTCATATTACAATTTTTTAATTCTGCGTTTAAAAACCCAATATCAAACGATGCATTATGAATAACAATTTTACTTGTTCCTATATATTTAATGAATTCGTCTGCAATCTCTTCAAACTTTGGTTTGTCTGACAAAAACTCTTGAGTTAATCCATGAACTTTTAGAGCTTCCAAGCTTGATGCTCTCTCTGGGTTTAAATAATAATGAAAAAAATTACCCGTTTCTATATGATTTTCGAGCTCAACAATTCCTATTTCTACTATTTTGTCTCCATTTGCAAAGTCTAAACCTGTTGTTTCAGTATCTAATACTAATTCTCTCAATTTTAATTACCTTTTCTTGTTAAAAATAAAATCTTTAATAAACATCCTAAAATTATAATAAGACTTACCAATTTACCATAATTAGTGCTAACAACAAAAACGTTCGAACTTAATTTCTTTCTTTCTTCGTTACTTAATTGATTTTTTTTAATTAAATCAAATTTCTCATGTGTCATATTTTTTCTTTTTAAAACTCGTGACATTTGGATATCACTTTTTGCATTTGCTAAGAATATAAAATCACAAATCTTATGAAGTTTAGTTTCAAACAATAATGGTACATCCAATGCGACTAGAGAACGGTTTATATTTTGTTGTATAAATAAATCCCTCTTTTGATGAAGAATAGGATGTATCAATTTTTCTAAAAAGATTTTATCAGATAAATTACTAAAAATTATGTCCCCTAGTACTTTTCTATTAACGCTTATCTCACGACTATTAATGATGACTGCGTGTGGCCATTTTAAACCTATTTTTGTAATGATCTTTCTATTATTTTCTAGTACTTTTGATACTTGTTTGTCAGAATCAAAAACTGGTATTCCCAATTTTGTCAACATAGAAGATATGGTTGATTTTCCCATCCCTATTGATCCTGTTATACCTATAATTTTTGTCATTTTCTTTACGTTTGTTAATATCTTGTTAATAATAACATTAATTTTTTACCTTTATATCTGGTTTATATCATTATGTAATTTTACCCCAAAGTTAATCACATATTAATATATATTCTATTTGAACTTTTTTATTGTTAATAAAACTCTTAAAGTTTATAAAACCTTGTGATTTAAAACCTAATAAGTTGTGTATTAATATTTATAAATTTTTTATTCACTTTAAAAGTTAAACTACTACTACTAATCATTTTTTTTAAAAATTATAAAGTTATATTATTGTGAACAAAACTATTCTAAAATTATTTGAAAATGAGAAAAATAATATTCCTATATGGTTTTTAAGACAATCTGGAAGGCATATCCCTGAGTATTTTAAAATAAGGTCAAAAGCAAAAAACTTTATAGATTTTTGTTTGAATAAGGATCTTATAATTAAAAGTACAAAATTACCTCTTAAGTATTATGATTTAGATGCTGCAATTATATTTTCAGATATATTAATGATACCATGGGCTATGAAAAGAGATCTTGACTTTGTAAAAGAACAAGGTCCTGTTTTAACACCCATGATACCTAATGAAACTAAAATTGAGAAAAAAATTGATATTTTTCAATCACTTAAACCAATAGAAGATGCTATTCATGTTCTAAGAGAAGATTTACCTAAAAATGTAAGTTTAATAGGATTTGCTGGCGCACCATGGACATTGTCTTGTTATATGATTGAAGGGAAGGGAAGTAAGGATTTCATAAACACAAGAACAGCTATTTGGAGCTCAAATAAGTGGTTTATGGATTTAATAGATACTTTGATAAATTACGTTGCTGAAAAACTTGAACTTCAAGCTAGGGCAGGTGCTGATGTTTTAATGATTTTTGATTCTTGGTCCCATATGATACCAAATCATTTTTTCAATGAACTTGGTATAAAACCAATAGCAAAAATAATTGAAATTCTTAGGTCAAAGAATGTTTTACAGCCTATTATTGGTTTTCCATTTAAAGCTGGTACGTCGTTAATACAATATTCTTATGAAAGTAATGTTGATTGTATAGCTTTAGATTGGTCAGTAGATTTAGAATGGGCCTTAAAAAATTTAAATTCTTCCATTGTTTTTCAGGGAAACTTAGATCCTGCCGCACTGATCCCTGAAAATAATAAATATCTGGAAGAAACTGTGCTATCAATTCTTAATAAAATGAGAAATAGAAAGCTTATTTTTAATGTTGGACATGGTTTAACACCAAATTGTAAAATCCACAACGTTAGAGATGTTATAAATATAGTTCGTAATTTTAAGTGAGATTATCTATATTGTCTTACGATATTATAAAATCATTACATCTAATTGCAATTATTTCTTGGATGGTAGGTTTATTATACTTACCTAGATTATTTGTTTATCATAATGAATCTAAACATGGTAGTGACGTTGATAATACGTTCTTAGTAATGGAATATAGGCTCTATCATTACATAATGAATCCAGCGCTAATTTTAACTAGCTTATTTGGTTCATACCTTTTATACCAAAGTCATTATTTATTAAGTGAAAATTATTTTTTACTAAAAGCAATTTTAGTTTTTCTGTTAATAGTCTTTCACGTATATTTATACTTTCTTTACAAAGACTTTAAAAAGGGTTATAGGTTTAAAACTACCAAGTTTTATAGGATAATTAACGAAATACCTACTGTTTTAATGATTATTGTAATTATTTTGATTTTTGTAAAACCTGATCTACAAATTTAAATAAATCCCCCCATTTAAGAGATAAATATGCACTTAAAAGAACTAAAAGCAAAAAACCCGTCTGATTTATTAATATATGCAGAAAGTTTGGATATAGAAAATGCAAGCACATTAAGAAAACAAGACATGATGTTTGCTTGTTTAAAGAAGTTAGCAGAAAATGATGTGGCTATTTATGGAGAGGGTGTATTAGAGGTACTTTCTGATGGTTTTGGTTTTTTGAGGTCACCTGAGTCTAACTATTTAGCAGGACCTGATGATATTTATGTATCACCTAGCCAAGTAAGAAAATTTAGTTTGCGAACAGGTGATACAGTTGAAGGTCAGATAAGATCACCTAAAGACGGTGAAAGATATTTTGCATTGTTAAAAGTGGAAAATATTAACTTTCAAGCTCCTGAGTTTGTTAGACAAAGAATTAACTTTGATAACCTGACACCTTTATATCCTCAAGAAAAAATAAATTTTGAAACAGAATATGACCCTAACAATAAAGATATTACGACAAGGGTTGTAGAAATGGTTGCCCCAATGGGAAAAGGCCAGCGTGGATTGATTGTTGCTCCACCCAGAACTGGTAAGACAATGATGTTACAGTCTGTGGCGCAAGCAATTTCTAAAAATCATCCGGAAATTTATTTAATCGTTTTATTGATAGATGAAAGACCAGAAGAAGTAACAGATATGCAAAGATCTGTTAAGGGAGAAGTAATTAGTTCAACTTTTGATGAGCCTGCTTCCCGACATGTTCAGGTTACTGACATGGTCATTGAAAAAGCGAAAAGATTAGTTGAACATAAACGTGATGTAGTTATTCTTTTAGACTCTATTACTAGACTTGCACGAGCTTACAACACAGTTATTCCATCAAGTGGCAAGGTTTTAACTGGCGGAGTTGACGCAAATGCACTTCAGAGGCCTAAGAGGTTTTTTGGAGCGGCTAGAAATATAGAAGATGGTGGTTCTCTTACAATTATTGCAACGGCATTAGTAGAAACTGGTTCAAGAATGGATGAAGTTATTTTTGAAGAGTTTAAAGGTACTGGTAACAGCGAGGTAATTCTTGACAGGAAATTATCTGATAAAAGAACATTCCCAGCAATTGATGTAACCAAGTCGGGCACAAGAAAGGAAGAACTTCTTGTTGAGAAAGACACTTTGTCAAGAATGTGGGTTTTAAGAAGAATTCTGATGCAGATGGGACCATTGGATGCCATGGATTTTCTTTCAGATAAGTTAAAGCAAAGTAAATCAAATGAAGATTTTTTTAGGGCCATGAATAAATAATGTTTCATGTGAAACATTATGTAATTTAAAAAGTTAAAATAAATTGGACACTATATTTTCCTCTGCCTCAAACTCTCTTAAAAGTGCAATAAAAATAATAAGAGTTTCAGGTAAAAACTGTATAAAAATTCCTGAGATTTTCTCCTTTAAACCAACATCACCGCGCTTGTTGTCCTTAAGAAAAATTTTAGATGATAAAGGAAGTCTAATAGATACAGCTCTTGTTGTGTATATTCCAGGACCATCCACGGTTACTGGTGAAGATATTTTTGAGTTTCATATACACGGAAGCACAATAATAGAAAAGAAAATTTATAGTACATTATTAAAAAACAAAGGTTTTCGGATTGCCATGAATGGCGAATTCACAAGAAGAGCTTTCCTCAATGGCATTCTTGATTTAACACAAGCAGAAGGTCTAAATGATTTAATAAATGCTGAAACTGAGACACAATTTGAAGCGTCAACAGCACAATACAATGGTTCTTTGTCCACAAAAATACAAAATTGGAGAACTGAAATAATATCACTTTCTTCTAAATTAGAAGCAGTTATTGATTTTTCAGACGAAGAATTACCAGAAGACATTGAGATAGAGCTTAAAAGAAACATCACGAGGTTAATTAGACAAAAAGAAGATGCATTAAAATATAGTTATTACGGAGAAAGGCTTAAGACGGGTTTTGTTGTTACTTTAATAGGGAAACCCAATGTTGGAAAAAGTTCTTTAATAAATTATTTATCAGAAAAAAATGTATCTATAGTTACTAATGAAGCAGGCACGACTCGGGATATTATAGAAGTCATGTTAGACTTTAAGGGTTACCCTGTCATTTTAAATGATACGGCCGGCATAAGGCCTCCTAGCACAGAGGTGGAGAATATAGGAATAAAAAAAGCAATAGACAGAGCAAACGCGTCAGACATTATTCTTGTTCTTTCAGATAATAAAGACTTTTCTTTCAGAGAGATAAAGTCAAATGTAAAAAAGATTTTAGTACATACAAAATGTGATCTTTTATCATATAAGAAAAAGGGAGTTTTAGAAATTTCTGTCAAAAATGAGAAAAGCATTGATAATTTAATAGAGAAAATTATTAATCATTTAGAATCAATCTCTCCCAAAAATAATGTTTTCTTAACGAGAGAAAGGCACGTCCAAGGAGTAAAAAACTCTCTAAAATGCCTTAAAAATATTTTAAAAATTGACTTAAACTCTTTCCCAGAACTAGCATCAGAAGAACTTAGAGTGGCAGCTAAAGAAATCGGGTCAATTACTAATGTTATTGACGCAGAGGAGGTTTTGGATGATATATTTAGTAATTTCTGTATTGGAAAATAAGCTTTGGAAAAAATGAACAACTTTGATGTTATTGTAATTGGTGGTGGCCACGCTGGAGTAGAAGCTGCAGCTGCGGCTTCTAGAATGGGTGCAAAAACTGCCTTAATAACTATGAAAATCAATACGATTGGAGAGATGTCATGTAATCCAGCAATTGGAGGTTTAGGAAAGGGGCATTTGGTAAGAGAGATAGACGCTTTAGATGGATTAATGGCGAAGGCAATAGATTTAGCAGGTATACAATTTAGGATGCTTAACAGATCTAGGGGGCCTGCTGTACAGGGACCAAGATCTCAAGCAGACAGAAAGTTGTATAAAAAGGCTATTAAGGATCTATTAAAACTAGAAAAAAATTTATCCATTATAGAGTCTACAATTAAAGATTTAAGTATCAAGGATAACAAGGTAAATGGTGTTACTTTAGAAGATGAAAAGGTCTACTTTTCTAAATCAGTTGTTTTGACAACAGGTACTTTTTTAGGAGGTGTCATCCATATTGGTGACGAAAGAATACCCGCAGGAAGAATTGGCGACAAATCTTCGATCACTTTATCTAAGAGAATAAGGCAATTAAATCTTCCAATTGGAAGGCTTAAAACTGGTACGCCAGCAAGGTTAGATAAAAACAGCATTAATTGGGAAAAGGTTGAAATGCAGTCAGCAGACACAACTCCTATACCATTTTCTTATATGAATGATAAAATAAATGTACCACAGATTGAGTGTGGAATAACTAGAACTAACCTTAATACTCATAATATAATTCTAAAAAATTTAAATTTATCCCCGGTATACTCTGGATCAATAGAGGGTACAGGCCCAAGATACTGCCCAAGCATTGAAGATAAAGTCAATAGGTTTAATGACAAGAATTCTCACCAAATTTTTCTTGAACCTGAAGGTTTAGATAGTGACTTAATTTATCCAAATGGAATTTCAACAAGCTTGCCAAGACATATTCAAGATTATTTTATAAAAACTATTTTAGGTTTAGAAAATGTTATAATTAAACAATACGGGTATGCAATAGAGTACGATTACATGGATCCAAGAGCCTTAAAAGAAACTCTGGAAGTTAAATCTTTAAAGGGGCTTTTTTTTGCTGGCCAAATCAATGGAACAACTGGTTATGAGGAAGCTGCTGCACAAGGTCTAATAGCAGGAATAAATGCGGCAATTAATTTAAATGAGGATAAAGGTTGGTTTGTATTAGATAGATCTGAGGCTTATATAGGTGTTATGATAGACGATCTAATCACAAGAGGGGCACCAGAACCCTATAGAATGTTTACTTCTAGAGCGGAATATAGACTATTATTAAGGTCAGACAATGCTGATCAAAGATTAACCGAAAAGGGCATAAAAGTAGGTGCTGTTAATAGAGAAAGGGAAATATTCTGGAATGAAAAAAATAAGAACCTGCTTAAGGCCAACCATATTTTAGATAGCTTAGATGCTAAACCAAATGAGTTAAAAAAATATAAACTTCCCATTACAAGAACAGGAAGGAAACGGTCTCCCAAAGATATTTTATCTTCTGGGGAATATAAAATAATTGATTTGTTAGAAATCTGGCCACAACTTGACGAAATACCCAAAAATTTGCATTCACAATTGGAAACGGACTGTAGGTATAATATTTATTTAAAAAGACAGAAAGAAGATATAAAGGCTTATAAAAAAGAAAACAAAACTAAAATTCCAACTAATTTTGACTTTAATGAAGTTAAAGGGTTATCAAATGAAAGCCGAGATCTTTTAAATACACTTAGGCCAGCGACAATTGCCCAAGCCTCAAAACTTCCGGGGTTTACCCCAACAGCTACATTATTATTGTTGAGGCATTTAAAGAGAGACTCCAAACAAAAAATTCAAAATGAGCATTAATTCATATGAAGACTTCTGCTTTTATCAAAATGTTTCACGTGAAACATATGATAAGTTTAAATTGTTTGAGGAAACGCTTATTAAGTGGCAGCGTTCTATAAATCTAATAAGTAAGTCTACAATTAATGATATTTGGTTTCGACATTTACTGGATTCATCTCAACTCTATCCATTTATTAGCAAAATAAAAGGCAATATATTTGATT
Organism: uncultured Alphaproteobacteria bacterium; assembly: GCA_937142855.1. GTDB lineage: Bacteria > Pseudomonadota > Alphaproteobacteria > Puniceispirillales > Marisalimonadaceae > Marisalimonas. The sequence goes on from CAKZQZ010000108.1 coordinate 9,724, forward strand.
TTGGTTCAGGTGCAGGATTTCCCGGTTTAGTACTGGCTATAATGGGGCATAAGAAAATTTGTTTAGTAGAATCAGATCAAAAAAAATGTACTTTTTTACGTGAGGTGGCCATGCTTTGTGAAATAGAAGTTTCTATATTTAATACTAGGATAGAAAATTTAGAGTATAAAGACGTTGATCTGATTATGTCTCGGGCTTTGGCGCCACTAAGCAAGTTAATTGATTATGTGGAACTATTTATTGACAAATCTCCATCTAAGAAAAAAACGTTTCCTAACATGCTGTTTTTAAAAGGAAAATCATATAAAAATGAAATTTCAGATTTACATAAAAACAAAAAGCTTTTTTTTAATGAATACCCTTCTCTAACAGATAAGTTTGGTAAAATCCTATACTTTGATGGTTCAAGTATGTTAAAAAATTAAAATGAGTCTGAGATCTAGAAAAATAATTGCGGTAGCTAATCAAAAAGGCGGAGTAGGTAAAACTACAACAGTTATAAATTTAGCAACAGCAATGGCCGCATGTGAAAAACGGACTTTAATAATAGATTCAGACCCTCAAGGAAACACAAGTACAGGGCTTGGTGTAAAGCAAGAAGATAGAGATAAAGACTTGTATTCTGTTATATGTTCTAGGACGGACATAAAATCATCTATTAAGAAAACAATCATTCCTAAACTTGATTTAATACCGACATCACCCAATTTATCTGTATTAGAACAAGAATTAGTCAATATTGAAGACAGAGAGTTTCAACTTAGAGAGCGAATACAAGAAATAGAAGATTATTATGATTATATTTTTATTGATTGCCCACCATCTTTAGGTTTGCTGACGCTTAATGCTTTATGTGCTGCTAAAAATTTAATAGTACCATTACAAACAGAATATTATGCACTAGAGGGATTAACCCAACTAATGAAAACTTTTGACTTAATTAAGATAAATTTCAATAAAGATATAAAGCTGCAAGGAATACTTTTAACGATGTATGATAAGAGAAATAAGATTTGTGAGATGGTTGCCGCGGATGTAAGGAATCACTTTGGTAAAAAGGTTTTTAATACCATAATTCCAAGAAATGTTCGGGTTTCAGAAGCGCCAAGCTACGGTCAGCCTGTTTTAATGTACGATATTTCATGTCCAGGTTCTCAAGCTTACGCAGCATTAGCGGGTGAAATTATAAATCAGGAGAAATCATTGTAATGAGAAGACAGAAAAATATCAAAACAAGTGGACTAGGAAGTGGACTTTCTGGTTTGTTAGGCAAACAATCAGATAGACCCTCCTTGATTTCAGACGATGACAATCCTGAAAACTATAGAATGATACCAATTGAGCTTATAGAGCCAGGGCCATGGCAACCAAGAAAAGATTTTGATAAAAGTGAGCTTGAATCTCTTGC
>CAKZQZ010000109.1 GCA_937142855.1 uncultured Alphaproteobacteria bacterium
AAACATACGTTTAAATATCAATGTGTTAACACTTCATCTTGAAGTAAAATGGTGCGCCCGGAGGGACTCGAACCCCCAACCTTTTGATTCGAAGTCAAATACTCTATCCAGTTGAGCTAAGAGCGCTTAAAATTTAAAACAATATAACATAAAGGTGATTATAAACATAAATTGTTACTCATTTTTATTATAAATCAACTTTTGACAATACATGTTGGCAAGAATAAAAATTTATAATTATATTTTTATTTTCTTTAATTAAAAAATTTTTTTTTAAATAACTAATTGCTTTTTGTAATGAAAAAAAATTTAAACCTTCTAAAATTAGTGCTTGTGAAATAATCACATCATTTTTACCTTGTGAAGATCTAAATTTTTTTTCTTCAGTATTCATTTGTCCAAAAGTATTATCACCTAAAAGAACATGCATTCCTGTAATACCTTGAAGCAAAGTAATATCATTTATAGACAATTTAAGTTGTTCTACGTTATGTGCGTTTTCAACTTCTTTATTTACAAATCTTATAGTCGAAATAAAGCTTGCCAAGCCAATCGATTTGCTAGCTATAACACTACAAATAGTTCTGGAGGGAGATATGTAATTGGACAAAATTTCTTTAGTCCAACTAGTCGGATTATTCAGTCGTTCTAAATATTCCTTTGATACAAAAACTTCTTTTTTTTCAGCTTCATACATCATGAAGTATTTATGATTTAAATCAGTTCCGTCAACTCCAACAGCTCTATAACCCCTGAGAAATCCTGGCAATGATATTCTTTCAGGCATGTGTTCCAAGCTATGCCATTGATTATAGTCAATTTCTTTTTTTGTTACAATTCCACCCCAATTAACTAAAACCGCACTACCTAGCAATCCCATTTACATAAACCTCAAGCTTTTAATCAATTTCATTAATATTAACCATTAATTTTTCTCTCAACTTTTTTCTTTTTTGATTTCAACTTATCTTTTTTTGCATTTCTTTTAATTATGGATTTTGTTTTCTTTGCTACTACTTTCAATGATTTGATCTTTTTAATCTTTGAAAAATTAGTATTCCTAACTTCACTTTTATTTGAATTCTGATTGTTTTCAGAAAAATTTTCTATTAATTCTAATTTTGATCTTTCACTTTTAATAACATTGAGCTTTATATTAATTAATTCTTCAATTCTGAATAACTTTAATCTTTCACTTGGCTCACATAAAGAAATAGCTATACCATTTGCTCCAGCCCTCGCCGTTCTACCTATTCTATGAACATAATCCTCTGGGGTAGACGGCATGTCAAAGTTAATGATGTGAGAGACAGCCTCAACATCTATTCCTCTAGCCGCAATATCTGTAGCAAGTAAAATTTTAATTTTACCTTCTTTGAAATCGTTTAAAGCTTTTTGTCTTGCTGACTGAGATTTGTTACTATGAATTACATCAGTAACTATCCCTATTTGTGTGAGCTTTTGACAAACACGGTTTGCTTTATGTTTAGTTTTTATAAATACAATTACAGATTTTAATGAATTATCATTTAATAATGTGACTAATTGCGAAATTTTTTCTTGTGGCTCAATAACGATTACTGATTGTGAAATTCTATCAATGGGAGTAACGGTTGATTTTACCTTAACCTTTTTAGGGTTTTTTAAGATATTATCAGCTAATTTAGCAACCGTTTTAGGCATGGTTGCTGAGAAAAATAAAGATTGCCTTTTCTTAGGCAATAAATTTACAATTTTTTCTACATCTCTTATAAAGCCCATATCTAACATTCTATCAGCCTCATCTAAGACAAAATACTTAATTTCCTCTAATGAGCATAATTTTTGATTGATTAAATCTAATAATCTTCCCGGAGTTGCAACTATAATATCAACACCTTTGTTTAACAATGCGACTTGTGGTCCTTGCTTAACCCCACCAAAAACAGCAACATGCTTTAATGCAATGTATTTAGCATATATTTTAATAGAATTATTAATTTGAATAGTTAATTCTCTTGTTGGGGAAAGGATGATTGCTTTAGGATGACGAAATTTATCTCTTGATTGGGTAGAATTAAGTTTTTGAAGAATGGGCAAAGTAAAAGCGGCTGTTTTCCCAGTTCCAGTTTGGGCTACCCCTAGAATATCAGAGCCTTGCAAAGCACTCGGAATAGTTTGAAATTGAATAGGAGTTGGGTAATCATAGCCTTCTTCATTTAAAACCTTTAAGAGAGGAGAGTTTAGATTTAAATTTTCAAATTTAGTTTTTTCCAACAAATTTCCAATCATTAACTAAAGGTATTAATAAACATATTTACACTTATATATTTTTATTTACAGTTAGCAATTAACTAGTTCTATCGTTGACTATAAAGGGGTAAATAAATGAGAATTATTGGAGTTTTAATAATCATTGGAATTGTAGCTGGCACTACGATGACCATTGATTATACAAAATTTATTGATTTGCCATCTTTATTATTAGTTTTGGGCGGAGCAATAGGTTACGCATTAGCAAAAGGAAACCCTAAAGAATTTTTTAGAAATTTTGGTGATGGATCTGTTTATATGGGTTGGATAGGGCTTATAATTGGTCTAATCATGATTGGCAACCATTATGCTGACGTTGAACGAATTGGACCTGCAATTTCTGTTGCGTTTTTACCTATTTTCTATGGATATCTAATAAGACTAATCTCAACTGGGATTGAAAAAGTTAACAACTAATAAAATTAATTAATTTTAATTAATTTTATATTTTCTTACTAAACTTAAATAATCATATCTATTTGAAATTAAAAACTTTAACCAATGCTTGCTAATTTAGACATCAACTCAATTATTTTAATATTTTTGGCTATATCACTTGGTGGCTTTGTAAAGGGTGTTATAAGTTTTGGCTTACCTTTAGTTGCACTTCCAATTTTATCGTTTGCACTAAACCCTAAACAAGCCATTTTTTTGTTATTTTTTACTGTTATAGCTGTAAATTTAAGAGAAATTAAATTTAAAAATTTTGAAAGTTATAAAAAAGTTACTTTCCTCTCCCTTGGTGTTTTTACAGGGATAATTATTGGAAGTATTTTATTTCATAAAATTGAAGACAACATTATAAGCCAATTAATAGGTTTCATGATAGTTTTGGCAGCAATAATAAATTTTACCAATTTCACGATTGAAAGAAGATTTTTACTTAATAAGTATTTTTCAATGTCATATGGCCTTTTTTGTGGAATAATTGGAGGAATAACTACTCTAGTAGGCCCATTAATAGCTGTTTACTTAGTAAGTTTGAAATTAGAAAAAGAAGAATTTAGTGAGTTAATTTCTTTGACTATTTTTACATGCCTTTTACCTATTTATTCTGTCTTTTTTATATATCAACCAGTCTTGTTTAATGACTTTTTAATTAGCTTAAGCTTAGTAATACCAGCTGTTTTAATGCAAATGCTTGGTTTCAAAATTAGAAAAAATTTACCACAGAATATTTTTAAAAAAATAATATTAATAATTCTTACTATTATAGGAACAATGGTTATTTATAAAAATTGGTGAGATAGCAATCTAATAAGGCACAGAACCTTTAATAGTAACCCGCCTACCCTTTCTTTCGTTAGGAAAATAGTCCCAAAGGGCTTTATGAATTGTGCACCTATTATCCCAAAAAGCCATGTCATTTTTATTCCATTTATAACGTATTTGAAATTCTGTTTTTTCTATATGAGTAAATAAATAATCTAAAATTAATTTACTTTCTTGATCTGCCAACCCTTCAATACGAGTGGTAAAAAACTTATTTACATAAATAGCTTTTTTTCCTGTTTCAGGATGGGTTCTAATTATAGGATGAATTGCAGAAGGATATTCTTTATTCCTATCAACTTCATTTTTATTTTGATATCTACCTTTATAAAAATGTTCTGATTCGTGAGATGCTTTTAATCCACCCAAAAAAACTTGCATTGGTTTACTGAGAGCTTCATAAGCCAAATACATATTAGCAAACATAGTGTCACCTCCACACTCAGGAAGAACATGAAGTTGGAGCATTGTTCCCAGAGGTGGCTCTATGTCACAAGAAACATCAGAATGGAAGTCTTCCGCTCCATTAGCTATCTTACTATTTTTATCAGTATTTATTTCAAAAATTTCTGGAAAGTTTTTCATTTTAGGGGCTGCAGGATGGATATGTAAATCTCCAAAACATTTACCTAACTTAATATGATTTTCTGGTGAAATTTCAGATTGATTTTGAAAAAATAAAACTTGAAATTTATTAAAGGCATCTCTTATGCCTTTTAGCTCTGCATCAGATATATCAATAGACAGATCTATATTTGTTATAACTGCTCCTAAATTTGGTGCATAAGGTTTAATATTTAAAAAATTATTCATCACATTTAATTTGTTCATATATTATCTACCCTTTTTCTCTAATTTAAATTTTATTTTCAATCAATTTAACATTTTTAATATTGTTAATTGTATACCCATAGCCAAGAGCTTTTATCCTTTTAATTGTTGTTTCTAACAATGAGTTTTCTTTATCAACACGCTTTAACCAATTTATAATTTTGATATCGAATACCTTACTATAAACAATAAATAGAGTTATGGGCTCTTGGCTATTCTTGATATCAAGTAAGAAGGCTTCGTTACTTTTGATCATACCATTTACTATATCTGATTTCATATTAAGATTTTGGGATTTTTTTTTATTTAAGTTAAGGTTAGAAAATTTTAATGCCCATAAAAAAACTGTGTCTTTTCCAACATTAGAAACTTCTAAGTGTAAATTACATATATGATCTATAGCCTTACTACCTAATAAACATTTTAATTTATTAGACTCTAAATCATTATATGGAATAAAATTTAACCTCATTTGCTTATTAATTTCATTTGACTGTAGGGTTTGTATGTAATCATAAAAATAAGCAACTAGCCGTTCAGTTAAATTACCATATCTATACGTTTTTAAAGTCGTAAGTAATAAACTATAATTTTTATTGTCATTTAAATTAAGTAAAGGAGAAGTTTTTTGCCAAACATTATTGAACATAATAGCAAATAAAATTATTACAAAGATAACAGAAAGAAAACTGAGTGTTTTTTTTGATTTTTGAAAAAAAGATAACTCTTTAATTGGTTTTAATATATTTTTTAAATTTAGATGATCGAAAAGATCATATAAATTATTAAAGAATAAAACTTTAATTAAGTTAATTTTTATAGACTCTTTTAAAAATTCATTATTAGATAAAATACTGTTAAAATCGTCTTTATTTTGTATGCTTAATATTATATTAGTTCGAATTCCATTTTCTGTACAATTTTTCAAAAAATTCATTGAGTTATTAATTTTTTGATCGAGGTAATTAATTTTTTTTATTTCTAAATTTGAATTGATAGTTCCGCTTGCCCAAATAATTTCCCCTGTTTTCTTTGTTAAAAGCTGATTTTCATTTGAGAAATTTAAAATATTATGTTTTGAAAATATATGAGCTATGGCAATCCCCAATTGCCAGCTTTTTCCATTATGAATTGGTTTTGTAATATCTATCCTAAATGAAGAATGTCCTACTAGTTTATCAATTATTCCAGTCGGACTTTTAACGAAAGAATTATAAGAAGGACTAATTGGCAAAGCTTCTAAATTATTATTTTCACATATAACTGAAGAAACTAAAGGGTCTTCTTTTACTATATCATTAATACCTACTACATCATTAGTAGTAGGTATAATAACTGTATATTTTTTCACCTTATAAAAATCTCTGCATTAGGATTAGTAATAAGGGTAAAGAAGTTGTCAGATTTTTTTATCAAAATTTGCGCCTGTTTATCATTTAAAGTTGGGAGCTTTATACAATCACTTTTATTGTCGCAAATAACATATAAATTTGAAAGTTGTAAATCAATATCATTGATGATTTTTATAATTAAATAATATACATCTTCATTTTTATTTGATTTAACTATCTCAATTTTAAATTCATTTGATGATCTAGAATAGACTCTTTCATTAGATGCGGCATTTAATTTTTCTTGATAAATACAGCCTTCATTTTTAAGAATTAAGAAATACGCATCAGAAAAAACTTTGTTTTTTAGAAATTCATTGATTTTATTTTGATATTTAAGTGGGTTTAAGTAAACGTCCCAAACCTTATTAATGTTCAATTTTGAATTAAGTCTTGATGCAGAGTAATTTTTAGATAAATTTAAATAATTTAATGCCATAAAGGTGTCTGAAATTTTGTCTTTATTGTTCAACTTAGACACCTTCTTTAGAATATAATAATTTAAAATGTTCAAAGAATAATATCTTATCCTCATTAAATTTAGATTTCAGATCATTTACATTTAAATTTAAACAATTAATAAACTTGAACAAAAATTCTTTAATAATAGAAAGAGTATTATAAATCTCAGTCATAGTTTTGATATTTTCTTCACTATTTAGGTTAAAATCAAAACCACTTCTTCTAAAAGACATAGTACTTTTCTTTGATTTGCTTATAAAATTTAAAAAACTTTTAAAATCAGACTGAAATTTGCTTGAGTCAATAAAAACTTTAAATTCTTCATTTAAATTAGCTAACTTCTCTTCTCTATATTCATCAGGAGTATAATTCATTCTTTTTTTAGTTAGTTCTCTAAAAAGGTCGATATCATCTAAAATAGGTTCAAAATCGAGTTTCTCTTTATTCTGATTTATGAAGTTTTCAAATAAAATTAATTCATCCTTGTTTAAGTAATTTCTAATTATATCTATAACTTTTGGAGATTCAAAGGACCAAAGTTTATAAAATAAAATTTCACATATAAAAGAGTTATTATTGATAATATTTTGTATTATTTGTCTTTGATCATAATATATTGAAGTATCAAAATATGAATGGAAAAAGTTATTTAGATCTGATTTTTTTCTTCTTTGGTTTTCTATAATCTTATTTTGAATGTTTCCAAATGAACAAACCCTTAATATGGTTAAAGGGAGTTTCATAGATAAATCGTCATATTTAGAAAAAACTTCAATCTCACTCAGCTCTTTTTTCTTTAAAATATTAATTTTATCAGACTGCCAAACGCAGAGCTTATTAAAACTTTTTGAGAACATATGTTCATCACTTGAAGTTATTTGTTCAAGAAATTCATTTAATGTGTCTTTTGAGATCATGTTTAAAGAGTATTCTTCATCAATATGGTATCTAGAAGAGAAGTTATATTTCTCAACAAGCTCTATTGATTTTTTATAGCTAAGACATAAGTCAGAAGCTAAATTAAAAGTTTTAATTAATAAATCCTTTTCACCCAAACTGAAAGCAACCCAAAAATCAAAAATAAAATCGTCTGAAATATCCTCTGATACAATTTTATGATTTACATCTTTATTTTTTTTTATAATAAAATTTCCTATTGCTAGTGAAAGACTTTGTAAATGAGATGTTGGTAGTAAATTTTTTAAATAAGAATAGACTTTCTTAGAAATATTATTTGAAATTTCTTGTAACTCTTTTTGTGTACGAACATTACCCACGGATTTATCTAATAATAAAATCTCTTCAAGACCTAAAATCTCTTCTAAAAATTCAATAATTATAATTAAATTTGAAATTCTAGAGTAAGAAATATCAAAATTATAGCTTTCAAGTTTTAGTGTAAATTTATTTGATATTTCTTGGCTGTTTATAAAATTTATTTTTTTTATCTTTTTTAAAAGATCATTACTTTCCATGACCATAATATTGTAAAAAGGTAAATTATTATGACTTAAATATTTTAAAAAATTACATAACTCATAAATTATAGATCCATAATTATGGGTTAGAAAAAGTGCAAATACTTTGTTAACTTCTTTTAAATTTCGATACTTTAAAGATCCAGTTAAAGTAGTTTTGTTTTTAATGTTTTCTAAATGATTTAGAATAACCTCATCTGGTTTTTGAAGAGTAAATTCTTTCCAATCATCAAAAAAAAGTTTATCACGCATTGACAAAACCTAGCTAAAATAAATAAGTGTTCATATCTTAATTTACATTATTTTTTTTATAATTGTTATATATCTCTAACCAATCGTCAATTTTTGTAACTAACAAATCAATCTCTGACTTTTCTTTAACCTGAATTAAATTGAATTTGGCTTGGATTAAATCTTTTTGCTTCCTTAAAGAAGGTGCCTTATTTGATAATTCATTAGACTTTTTCAACACTTTCACGACATAAGGATACGTTGCAGGAATAATCTTAACATTAGGCCATACTCCAACTGCCGAACCTCCATTATAATGTGATAAGGCTACTCCAATATTACCTTTATACTTTTTTATTAATTGATCTAAAAATTTAACACCTATTTTTACATTAATAATTGGGTTAAACAGGTCCTTTCTTTTTACACCGAATTCTAATAACCCTGTACGTGGCATAATTTGCATTACACCGATGGCCCCTTTGTTACTAACTGCATCTGGCCTTAAATCAGATTCGACTTTAGCTACTGCAATTGCTAAGGCAGGTGTGACATATTCTGAAAGCCTTGCATTTTCAATCAATAACATTTTTATATATGGACGATTATAAGTTTTTGCGTTCGCAAAAGATGCTGACAAAATTATAATTATTGTTAATACTAATTTCATAATTTTTTATCCTATTTAATTGATATATTCTCTAAAGCTTCATTCCATTGCTGGTTTTGTTCAGTGACTTGCAAATCAAGACCCTGGAAAATTTTTTTAATTTCAAATAATTCTTTAACTGACATTTTTGTTGGAACAGCTAAAGTATATCTGTCAGCAGGTTTGTCCTGATTTTCTAATCTCCAAACTTTAAGGTTTTGATCATAAAAATTTTTATTGTGATAAAAAACTAATGTTCTTTTTTTATCTTTTTTGTCTTTATTAATTGAAGATTTTGAATTTATTGAAATTTTATTACTTTCAATTGACTTAAATTGTTTTTGAGAAAGCGCAAAAATTGTAAGGACCATTATAGCAAAAAATGCCATTGATAATGCTAAGGCAACTTCGGTTAGAGGGTTATGTGAGTAATCTGAGTTCATATTTTTCTCCATATAATTGTTATGGAAAAATTAGAAACCTTTTTGACTTAATTAAATTTCTTTGAGTTGCCCTTTGAGCCTATAGAGTTAAATGATGGAAATTTTTTAACAAAAATATTGTTATCAGACACAGATAACTCATAATCCTTATCTATATTAAGATCGATCTCTGATAATGAAATCACTAACCATTTTTTTAATTTTAATAAATCAGTAGATGAATAGTAAGACCAACTATTCTGCTTGCCAAAACTTTGTTCATTAGTAATTTTGATAAACCCAGGAAATTCATTTACCATAATATCTGTTAAATAAATGATATGTTTGTCTCTAAAGTCATAAAATTTAAAATTATAAACTTTCGAAATATTACTATAGTTTTTCTGCTCCTTAAGCTTGGCATCCAAAATTCTTAAAATACTATTCCCAAGTTGATCTGATAATAGAATAACTTTTTCACTTAATATAAGATTTTCACAAATATCATCACAATCTTTAGGAAATCTTAAAATTTTCCTTGGAGTAGACCAGGTTGAAATATAATTTTTTGTTTGGGTATTGTATATTTCTGAAGAAATATAAATACTGGTTGAGAGCTTATTAATACGCTGATAATTTAGCTTCAAAGTAATCATTAGGTCAGCATCAGTGATGTCACTTAAAATATCAGAATTTTCAAGAAGCTTATCTAGGTTTGTTGCGTTTTTAAAATTTAAATTTTTAATAGCTCTATTACCATCTTTAATTACAAAACCACTTTGATTAAGAATTGATTGAACAGATATTTTAATAGATTTGTTATTTTTATTTTCTCCTAGCACATACAATGAAATTAATGGTTTTTGCTCAGCAGAATGAGCATTCATCGATATCAATGATAAAAATATTATTAATAATATAGCTTTTATTCTATCCATCTTATTCACAAACATAAAAATATTTTAATTTGCTAAGTTTGTTAATGTCAATTTTGGATTTGTAAACTTTAATAAAAAAATCATCCGGACTAAAACCATATTCATTGATTGTTAAAGCAAGCCATTTTTTTAATTTATATATTGTAGATTTAGTGTAGTAAGCTAATTGAGCTTTACTTTGTGAATTATGACCTTCTGATTCCATGTGAATAAAACCCGGGAACTCTTTTTCCATTACTTCGATAATCTTATCGCTCTCACATGAGTTGAAATAGTTTAATGAAATGAGGATTTTTTTTTCTTTTTTATCTATAAATTGTTTGTCGCTTATAGCAAATTGGATACCATTCGTTTTCATTTGTTCCAAGCTAGAGCTAACTAACATTTTAGCAATAGTTTCTATTTCTAAAACATTAGATTTTTTCTCAAAAGCTAATGATCTGGAAAAAGCAAATGTCTTATTATTTAATTTATTAACAATCTTCAATGTTGGTATTAAAAACCAATCTTGATTGATGCTTTTATTCATTAGATTAAAAGAAACTAGATATTCAGACTTATTTAAATCTAAAATTGTAATGTTATTATCATTAGAATTTTTCTTAGTGATAATTTGGTTAGATAAAAATTCTTTTTCTAAAAAAATTAAAAAAGTTTTGTTTAACACATTTGTTTCTTGTGAAAATGCAGGCAATGCAAAAATTGACAATAAAATTACAATTAAATATTTTATGAGAGAGTTTTTATTCATTTTTTCCACTTCATTTATATAATTCATTTATGGAAAAATCAGTAAGTTTTTAGTGAGTTAAGCTAATTAAGTTTATATCTGGATGATCGCAATGAACCTAAATGAGAAATCAAATTTTTGTCACATAAACTTTTTAAAACTTTATAGAGCGTTGATTTAGCAATTGGTTTACCTTCATAATCAACAAAATTAATTTCTTTAATATTAATTTCTTGTTGTTTTTTTGACGAATATTGTCTGGAAATATTTAACAGCACGTCTTTTTCAGAATTAGATAGTCTTCCAAAATTTAAATCTTTAGACATTTCATCGAAAATTTCTATTAAATTACCTAATTTGTTAACTTTTGATTTCAAAATTACTTCTCCAGCGACCATAAAATTTTAAGCTTAATATAAATAAAACCATACCAAAAACAAGTCCTAAAACATCTCCAATTAAGTAAGTAAAGTTTAACGTTTCATAAAAATAATTATGGCCTTTTTCTAGATTCAAATAAAGCGTACTAAGTGTAGAATTAAAGAGTGATACTAAAGACCCTATAATTATAATTTTTTTCCAATCAACGGTATTATTAATATTAAATAGGTTATCTTTTTTGATTAGTTCATATGAAATAAAACCAAAATATATTGATATAGTGCTTATGGTAGAAAGGTAGACTGTATTAAACAATTCTCCATTATTAAAAAGAATAAAAGTAAAGCATTGAGATAAAAATATTGGAATAAGTGCAATTGGACCCAGGACATAATAAGCTATTATTCTTACAGCATGAGGCAAATAAAGATAACTGGCGTGCACCACATTTTCTGATAAAAAAACATAAGCTTCAACTGGGTATATTATGAATTTATGAAATAAGAACGTTATAACAAAAATCAAAAATGGTATTATTATATTTGCTTTGTTCATAAATAAAATTTTGAAATAATGTTCAAACATCATAATTAAAGTATAACATATATATTTATTGTCCAATCTTTAATATTAAGATTGCCATTTTATTAATTTAAGTCTATATAAAGAGACTTTTTTTTAACTGTAGGTTTGAACATGAAAAAACTAATTATTCTTTCAATTATTATATTATTTCCGCTTAAGGCTTTTGCTGTATGTAATGCTGACACTACATTTGATGCGACTGTAAGTGTTGACATCCCAAAACCAAAAGGTTTTTTTTCTGGAACCCCTAAACCATCACCTGAAGTAATTGCAGAGGGAATCAGCAAAGCCAAGCAAAGTGTTTTACAAAAATTCATTAGCAAGTGTGTAACTGAAAGAAATAAACTAGACCAATACTTAAAGGTTAAAGAAAGTATAGATTCACAAACTGATAACTTTGTAAACGTTACCAAGTCAAAACAAGATCAAAAAGAACTTATACTAAACGTTAAAGTTCGGGCTACAGTTAATAGTAAACTTTTTGAATCCCTTCTATATAGCGGTAATAAAACAGCAAATAATTCTAATTCAGGTAAAAAGCGTAAAAGAATGGTTTCATTTTTTATAGCTAGAAAAGCGGAATCTACTGACACAAAAATATATGATGATAAAATTGCTAAGATAAAAAAAGCTGAGAAAGGCATGGCTGCTGAAAAAAGTGCTACCACAGACGGCACCACATCTGTCGTTAATAAACAAGCAAGCGCCTATAAAAAAACTGTAACTGGAGGAAGTAGAGAGGTTAAACAAAGATCTTCAGAAAGATCCTGGGTTATTATGCCTTCATCTGACTTAAACAATAATATAGCTAAAACATTAAGTGACAATGGTTTTAGAGGTATTAGATATCCATCATTTGCAAAAAGATGCGGTGCTCCTCCTAGTGATATTATCGAAGAAGAATTTTCAACACTGGATAAATTAACTGATGACACAGAAGCTGAAATTTTTGATGCCATTGCTGAAAATGATAGATGTAACAGATCCATTGGTTTCGTTGCAATTGGTACTATTAATGTCAATACTGCTCTTGTAGATAAAGTAAGTGGAAACTTCACAGTATCTGCAAGTATAAGAGTAGACGTGTCCCAAATAATTGATGGGTTTCCTGAAGTGGTAGCGTCTATAGGTCCAGTCCAGGTAAGGTCACAAGGATTAGAAGATAATGAAGCTGAAAAAAATGCTTTAATAAAAGCTGGTGAAAAAGCAGCGCAAGAAATTGTAAATAGTTTAAAAGCGCAGGGTATATAATTTATAAGGTAGCTGATGTTAAAGTCATTTTTTTTACATAAACTTTACTTCTTTCTCCTATCATTTTTCTTCTTTTTTAATGCTAACGCTAATGAAGTTGAAAGAGTTAGGAATATGGCTAATTCTAAGCCATTTATTCAAGAAAACAAAACTGCCTCTGAATTAGCACAAGATTTTCTTCTAGATGCAGATGTATCAGAGGGCTGGAACGAAGATAAGGGTTTTTTTATTTCAATAGGAAGTAGTGTATTTGAAGAAGCGGACCCTGCTACAAACCCTAACTTCTTGAACATTAGAGCTATGAAAGCCTTCGAAGCAAACATAACTGCTAAGGGTGACATTATATCATATATTAGAACTACAATGTCATCTGAAGATCTTATAACTGTTCCCAGCTCTGGTTTATCCACTGAATTTGATGAGAAAAAATATAACCTGGAATTGAAGTTACAAGGTAAAATAAGAAAATACAAAAAGGCTGCAATCACCTACGATAAAACGCTTAGTAATAATTTTAATAATATAGACGGGATATCTATTAGTGCTGTAATGGCTGGTCCGCTTTCTCAATTTATTTCAAAATTGGATATAAAAATAGACACTTCGGGCAAAAAAAAAGCTGAAGATCTAAAGAAAGCTGAGGCAGAACTTTTAGCTTTAGAGAGTGAAATAAACTCCTTAAAACAACTAGCAAAAGAATTGCAAGGTCAGATTTCACAAGAAAACACATCCTCTGTCAAAACATTATCATCGATGACCCTTGTAGGTGCATATCAAGTTGCCCATTTCGAATCATTTGTAGATGGGCAATATGAAATCGCAGTTATTAAAATGTGGTCTCCAGAACAAGAACAAAGGTCATTAACGCTTTTGAAGGGAATACCAATAAAGCTTGAACCAGGAAATATGAGTGTTAAGGATTATATAAAATCAACCAATTGGGCATCAGCAATAGGTGGTAGAAAATTCATTGATGATAAAGGTGAATTCTTTTTATTTGGCATTGGAGCAACACCTATAAAGGGAAAGTCATCTGCACAAATGAGGACCGCTAAAGGAAGGGCAGAATTATTTGCGCAAAAGGAGCTTGCACTAGCACTTAAAGGTGATGTTACTCTAAGTAGAGAAGCCAAAGATAAGCTCCAAGAAATTTCTAAAGCAGATGGTACTACTGAAAATCAAGTGGCAAGCTCATTCGCAGAAACAATTTCGCAAAAACTTGAAAACCTTCAAATTCAAGGTGCTTCAAAAAGATTTAGCGATATTGTCACCCATCCTATTACTAACCAAAAAATGTATGTGGCTGTGTATTCATTATCTGTTTCATCTACGCTAAATGCAAGAGCTATGGAAGCATCACAGTATTCTGCTAGCGTCAATATGATTAATGAAAACCAAAGATCTCAAGGAGTAAAAGCGGGACTTGACAAAGCTACTGATGATGCAAAAAAAGATAAGGCCTCTTTTCAAAAAGGATTTAAAGAAGGTCAGGATAAGGCAAAACCACAATCTGAAAATTCTGTAAAAGTATCAAGTAAAAATTCAAACCCTACACCTTCAACTGAATCAAATTCCAGAAGTAAACTAACTGTGGTTTCAGTCTCAATTACTGGAGTAGGTTTTAATTCTAAAGACGCGATCAAGGACGGTCTCGTACAAGCAATTTCTCAGGTGAATGGCCTTCAAATGTCATCTCAGACCTCTTCTAGCATGGCTTCTTTTGAAACAGTTAAGGATGGAGATGAAACTTTTGCTTCCTCTTCCTCCTTTCAAGAAAAGGTAAAACAGAGCACAAAAGGAGTTATTCAGAGTTGGCAGATCATATCTGTCGGGAAAACTCAATCCGGGGAAATGTTTGAAGCTAAATTGAATGTGAATGTATCAAAGTTACAACTATCCTCAGAGCTTAAAAGAATGAGATTTGTAGTCTCACCTGTTAAAATTAATAATCAAATCACAGATAGATCTTCGGCGAAAAGCTTTGAAAAAACATTTAATTCACAACTAAGGTCAATGCTTGTTAAAAGTAATAGATTTGCCCTATTGGATAGAAACAACTCAAAAGAAATTGATAAAGAGATAAATTTTATTAAAGGTTCTAATGTAAGAACTGAAGAATTAGCAAAATTAGGTAATAAAGTTGGTGCTGATTATATAATAGTTACATCTCTACAAAATATTAATAATAAAACCATAAAAACAAAATTGATGGGAGAGACAATATCAACTAAACAATCTGAGATAGATTTAACAGTCAGTATTATCGATATTGCTACATCTCAAATCATTTTTTCTGACAGTATGTCACTATCACAAGGTGGAGGAAGCTTGTCTAAGTTTTCTAAACTAATTGCTGAGAGACTAGCAAGGAAAATAACTGATACCTTTTTTCCTGCTAAACTTATAGCCTTCAAGAACAACAAATTGACTGTTGACCAAGGTAATAGCTTTTTTAATAAAAAAAGTACTTATAACATTATTAAGTTAGGACCTAGGGTTATAGACCAAACATTAAATCAATTTTCTGGAAGAGTTGAGAATATTATTGGAAAAGCACAATTTCTAGAAGGCTCATCTAAACAATCAGTTTTAAAATTAATTAGTCTAGAAGATAAAGAAACTTCATTAGATGCAAAACAAGGTATAATTATAAGACCAATATTTAAAAAACTTCCTACTGCTTCTGATATTGCCAAGGAAAAGATTAAAAAAATTAAGACAAAAAACAAAAAAATGATGAAAAAAATTGATAAAGATAAAGACTGGTAAAAATGAAAAGTTTAATAACATTTTTAATAATTTGTTTCACGTTTCCTAGTCTAGCCTCAAGTCTAATAGATGAATTTAATGAAATAAGAAAAAATGATATTGAAAGCTCTAAAGTTTTTGAAACTAATAACTATTATTTTTCTCAAATCAGCTACGACTGGGAAAAAAAATCAAACAGGAAAAAATTATCAAGAAAAGGCATATTAGAATCTATAAATCAATTTAAATCATATATTCTTAAATCTAATGAAATATTAAATGAAGAAAAACTAAATGTTTGGGGCAAATCACTTTTTATTCAGTCTCAAATAAAATTTAAAAAATCAAGAAAAATTGAAGAAAGGCGGTTTAAGGATAAATATCTAATTGTTTTTGCATTTCCAAAGAACGGATTAGTTATTAACAAAAAAGATATAAATGTTAATCAACTTATTAAATTTAACGCCCTTAACCATTTTAATATGACTAATGATGAAAGAATGCTCTTCTTAAACAACCTTGAATTTAATGACTTAGTTTTGTTATGGAGTATCCATGAATTAGATAATAAATATAATCTTTCTAATTTTTTAACTAGTGTTGATCGCATAGAGCATCAACAAACAATTCTAGAAATTTTAAAAATGGAAAAAATAAACTTGAGATTATTGAACAAAGCCCCTGCTTTTTCCTATATTATTGATAAGTATATCCAAAATAATAAATTAGATAACAAAATCCAAAAATTATCAATTCTTTCATCTAAATGTGTTAGTGATGATGAGTTCAAAAATAACCTTATTAAAAGTAAATTTAAAAACCTAGAATATAAATCCAAGAATAGTTCTGCAATTATAAAAGCAATTAATAAATGTTCTGGTTTCTTACGTTTTGATAATAATTTTAAAGGTTTTACAAATACAAAGCTATTAGAAATTGAAAAACAATTCAATGCTGGTAAAAATTTAGATGGACTAATTACTAAAATTGAGAATGCTCTAATACAAAGTCCTCTAAACTTTAAATTGTGGAATTACTATTCAGCTTGCTTAAGAGCTAAGAAAATGTTTAACGAGGCATTAATAATTTCAAGAATTGAAATATCTGTAGCCCTTAAACTCAATGATAAAGAAAAATATTTTAACGCCTTAAAATCTTATTCAAAAGCTAAGATAAAAATTTGGAATAACCCAAATCAAAACAAAAAGTTATTTTTAGAAACAATCATATAATTAATGGAGATTTTTATGAAAATCCTTTTGAAATTAAGTGTCATTCTTACAATGTTGATACCAACTTATGCATTAGGAGCAGAATTTAAAAGCACTAATGAGGTAATAGAAGAAACCCAAAAATCAGACGCCCCTTTATATAGTGACACTTCTTCGTCAGAGGATTTGGCAGCAGATTTCCTAAATGAAGTAGGTCTAACAGAAGGTGATAATGATGGTTTATTTGTTGCTGTTGGAACAGCCGTTTTACCAGAACCTGATCCCGCAAGTAACCCTGACTTTTTAACAATGAGGAGAATTAAAGCTTCTGAAGCTTCCCTAGAAGCTAAAAGGCAATTTATAGAATTTATAAGAACAACAATGTCAGCAGAAGACGTTGTAACACTTCCAGAATCACCTTTCTCAACTGAGTTTGATGACAAAATGCAGGCTACTAAGGATAAAGTAAATAAAGCTTTTAGAAAATATAAAATTGCTTTACTTAAAGCTAACAAGGCAGAAGCTGCTAAATTAAATGGTGTAGATTTTTCTGTATTAGCTAAAGAAGGAATTCTAGCAACAATTAAAAGAATAAACCCTGAGTTTGACGCGAGTAAACTTGACAAAAAGC
>CAKZQZ010000110.1 GCA_937142855.1 uncultured Alphaproteobacteria bacterium
AAATTTGAAAACTTACAATCTATTTTTTTTGAGTACAAAAAAGTTAATAATTTTGCTTTTGATACAAAAGGTTTCTGGATGAAACAATCATCAGATGGGAAGACAATAATAATTAATGCTTATGGAATAAACGAAGACTCTAAAACTTTGAAAAAAGTAAATGTTTTTATATTAGATAATAATGCAAAATTTGAGAAGAGAGTTTCTGCAAAAAATGCAAAATTTGAAAAAAGTAATCTTCAACTTTCTGATGCTACAATAACTAATGAAGACTCAGTGGTAAAAAGTTTAAAAAAATATAACTTGATTATTGATTCACCCTCTAAAGATATAGGCGTATCTATACTAGAGCCAGATAGTATTTTCATTATTAATTTACCTAATTATATTCTTAATATGAAAAAGTTTGGCTTAAATACATCAAAACATTTGATACATCTATTTAAATTGATATGTCAGCCATTACTTCTCATTTCAATGATTTTACTTTCTGCATCCTTAATGTTAAGGAGTAGTGAAAGAAAAGTAGAGGTAGGTATCGTATCTCTATCATTAGTTGTAGGATTTAGCTTGTATTTTGTTGGAGACTTTATGTTTGCTCTGGGTTCTTCTGAAAGATTACATCCAATACTATCTGGGTTCGGGCCCACTCTTATTGGTTTGTTTTCAGGTTGTTATCTAATAAGTGACATAGATGAACCTAAATAAATAAGTAATTAGTGGAAATAAAATTGATTATTAAAAAAACCTTGAACATTAAATTAATTGTTACCTTTATAGTTTTTATTTATTTTTCTTTAATAAATTTGACCTGTGCCAATGAAAATTTCATAGTCACTATTGTCAATAAAATACCAATCAGTAAAATTGACGTTATAAACAAAGCTAAATTATTATCATATTCTATTGAAAAAAATTTAAATACTAACAATCTACCAAAATTTTATAACCAAGCCTTAGAAAATCTAATTAACGAAAAGGTAATATTGTCTGAAGGTTTAAAAATTAACAAAAACATAGAAAACCTTGTGAAGAAACAATCTGAAAACTTACTGCTTGCAGAATTTAAAAATTCAGAAATTCAATTAACTAATTTCCTAAAACAACTATCTATTACTAAATCAACTATCCTAGATAAATATAAAACCCAACTAATTTTAGGGTACTTAATTAAAAATAAATATAGGTCACAATTAATTAATTTAGAAACAGTAGTAGAAAAGAAAATAAACTCTGAAAAGGATTCACGTAAAGTAGATTTATTTGAATTAGCAGAAATTGTAATTAATAAAAAAAATAATTCTAAATTATATAATGAAATTCAGTCAGCACTTCAAAATGGAGCAAATTTTCTAAATATAGCTAAACAAATATCAATAAGCAGTTCTTCTAGATTTAATGGCAAAATAGGTTGGAAAACTTTTGAAGAGGCTTCTAGACTTACTAAAAATAAAAAAACTAAATTTTTAGAAGGTGACATTTTAAGTTACTCAACCAACGATAAAATATATTTTTTTAAAATTCTTGCTATTCGCTTAAATGGTCAATTAAGTAAAAAAGAAGATAAGGTTTTACTTGTTGAGGCAAAGTTTCCAATTAATTTTAAAAAAAAAGAAAAAGCTTATATGGACGTTAAAAAAAGGTTAGACAATATGTTAAGTCACAAATCAAAATGTAATAACCTAGCAGCACTAAAAAACTCTAATAAATTTAATATTTCCATAAATACTATTCAAACTCGCCTTGCCGATATTAGCTCAAATATCCAATACTTGATAAAAAATATAAAACTTTACGAAGTTTCCAAACCTCTTTTTTCTGGAAATAATGTGTTTGCTTACATTATTTGCGATAGACAAAAAGCAACTAAGGAAGAAATTAATCCAGATATTATTAAAAATGAAATGATGAATAAACATTTTTCAAATTTGGGTAATAAACTTTTAAAGAGATTGAATAAACAAGCTCAAATTACTCAAATTCAAGAATTAAATTAAATATATAGAAATTTATGAGTTCTTTAGAAAAGATAATTCTTATATCAGCTGGAGATCCAGCTAGTATAGCTTCAGAAATAACTGTTAAAGCAATACAATCTTTATTAAATAATATTTATATAAAACCAATAGTCATTTCTAATATCAAATTAATAGAGAATTCTAAGAATATAATTAAAAGTGATATTCCATTAAACATAATAAAGGACTTAAAAAACTTTTCTGACTTTCAAAAAAATTGTTTCAATTTAATTCCTCTAGACATTCAATATGAAGTTGTTTTAGGTAAACCTAATTATAAAAATTCTTCTTTTGTAAAAAAATCAATTAAAACTTGTGTAAGTATTATCAATACAAGCATCGCTTCAGCAGTTGTTACTAACCCGATTAATAAAAATGTTATGCATAAAGCAGGTTTTAAATTTAATGGCCATACAGATTATCTAGAATCACTTTCTGTTATAAAAAAAAATGCAATTATGATGCTCGTTACAGATCAACTTAAAACTATTCCTCTAACAATTCATGTCCCACTTAAAGACGTACCTACACTAATCACTAAAGATTTAATTTTAAATACTATAAAAATTTTAATTAAAGATTTGAATTTATATTTTGGTATTAATAAACCAAGAATATTAGTGACAGGATTAAACCCTCATGCTGGTGAAAATGGCGATATTGGCTTTGAAGAAAATGAAATAATTATACCAGCTATATTAGAAGCTAAAAAAAATCTAAACTGTTCTATAATTGGACCTGTTTCAGCTGATTCTGCATTTACACCAAGTTTAAGAAAACAATATGACGTTGCTATTTGTATGTATCATGACCAAGCACTCATTCCAATAAAAACACTAGATTTTTTTAATGGAGTAAATATAACTTTGGGGATTGATTTTATAAGAACTTCTCCAGATCACGGCACTGGTTTTGAAATTGCTGGTAAAAACATAGCTAATGCCGAAAGTCTTATCTCATCCATAAAACTTGCGTATGAAATGAGCTTGTTTAAAGAAGATAGACTTTAGACTATGGAAATCCCAACTATAAAAGAGACGTTAAAAAAAAATAATATTAAAATTAACAAATCATTGGGTCAAAATTTTATTTTTGATCAAAATCTGACAGATAAAATTGTTTCGAAATCAAAACCTCTATCTTCAACCATTATAGAAATTGGCCCAGGCCCAGGAAGTTTAACAAGATCAATTTTAAAAGAAAAACCAAGTAAATTATTTGTAATAGATATAGATAAACAATCAGAAAAAATGCTTTCTGATTTAAAATCAATCCACAATGAAACTTTAAATATTATTATAGAAGATGCTCTTAAATACCCTATATGGGAACTGGGCAACTCTCCAAGACAAGTAATAGCAAATTTACCTTACAATATAGGGACAAAAATGTTTACTGAATGGTTAAAGCGCATCAATTGTTTTGAATCTATGACTTTGATGTTTCAAAAGGAAGTTGCAGATAGAATTTTAGCTAAACCTGGGTCTAAAAACTATGGACGATTATCAGTTATAACTAATTGGTTATCAGAAACTAAAAAATTATTTGATATACCAAATTCAGCATTCATTCCAAAGCCTAAGGTTAATTCAACTGTTATAAAAATAAAACCTTATAAAAAACCTATATACGATGTATCTTTTGAATCTCTAGAAGCAATTACAAGAATTGCATTTAGTCAAAGAAGAAAAATGATCAAAACAAGTTTAAAAGAAATAAATTGTAATAAAATTTTAGACGAGTTGAATATTTCACCATTTTTACGGCCAGAACAACTATCCATTCAAGATTTTTGTAAAATTGCCAAAAAGGCTTTTGAAAATTAAGTTTATTTCTTAAAATTAGATTTATATAAGATTATCTACAAACTTTTTTAGTCCAACTTGTCTATGTCTTCGAAGACTTTCTGAATATAAAATTGTTTTGATTTTATTTACAGATTCTTGAATATCCTCATTAATAATAATAAAATCATACTCGGAATAATGACTGATTTCTTTTCTAGCTTCAGACATTCTTTTTTTAAAACTATCTTGGCTCTCAGTTGCTCTAGCACCTAATCTTTTTTCAAGCTCTTTAATTGAAGGTGGCAAAATAAATATCTTAACAATATCGTCTGGTATATGTTGTTCAATTTGTCTTGTCCCTTGCCAGTCGATATCAACTATAACATTAATACCATTAATAATTTTTGTGTCGATTTCGCTTTTTAGAGTACCATAGGAATAGTCAAATACCTTGGCATGTTCTAAAAATTTTTCTTGCGCAACCATATCATCAAATTCTTTATCACTTCTGAAAAAATAATCTTTTCCATCAACTTCATCTGACCTTTTTAATCGTGTTGTTACAGAAACTGATAAGTTTAAATTATTAACTTCTTCAATAAGCTTTTTACATATAGTTGTTTTTCCAGCTCCAGAAGGCGAAGAGATAATTAATACCAATCCCCTATTTGATTTATCTAACATTACTTGTCCTTAAGAATATTCTTTTTCCACAACATTATATTTTTTTTGTGTAAATTATATGTCTTAGAAAATCTATGATTACCTTTTCCATCACTTACAAAATATAAGTAATCTGTTTTTTTTATATTTTTTAATGCATTTAAAGCATTTTCTCCTGGGTAAGATATAGGAGTTGGGGGCAAACCATAATGATAGTAAGTATTGTAAGGATGATCAGATTTTAACATTTTTTTTGTTATTTTGTTTCCATTAACATTATACCCATAGGCTAATGTAACATCAGATTGTAATTTCATTCTTTTTTCAAGCCTATTTATAAAAACACTTGCAACTAGTCTGCTGTCATTAAAATTTTGTGCCTCTTGTTGAATTATAGATGCAAGAGTTAACAATTCATTTTTATTTTTCAAGATAAAATCATCAGGTCTTTTCTTCCATATATTTTCTATTAAGGTTTCCTGTGCAACCTTCATTCTTTCAAGCATTTTTTTCCTAGGAAAACCATATTTGAAATTATATGTGTCAGGTTTATATATCCCTTCCTTGAGAATATTTATTTCACCTGATAGATGCTTATTATCGAGTAGCTTTTTTTTTAAATCTGATGCCGTCATACCTTCAATAAGAGTAAAGCTTCTGGTTATAGTATCTCCGTAATGAAATATGTTTTGTATATCTAATATAGTTGAATTTTTAGGTATTAAATATTCACCAGCTTTAGGGATGAACCTTTTTTCCTTCAAAAATGATAATAGTCTCCATTCAAAATATGATATTTTCACATTATTTTTTTGGAGCTCTTCAACAATAGATTTTTGTGATTTGTTTTGTTTTAAAAAATAGTATGTATTTTGATTAACTATAGAAGATGTTTTCAACAAATTGATGTAATCATAAGCAGCATAAACGGACAAAGAAGAAAAAATTAAAAAAAATAAAAGATACTTTTTATTTAAATTCAATCTACGCTTCCGAGTAACAAACTTGCATTTGTTCCGCCGAAGCCAAATGAATTAGATAAAACGTTTCTAATTGTTCTTTCTTTTGCATTAATAGGGACTAAATCAAATCCAACACTCTGTTCATCAGGGTTAATTAGATTATTAGTTGGTGGTACAATTTGATTAACAATAGATAATATTGAAAAAATAGCCTCAATAGCGCCCGCAGCGCCCAAAAGGTGACCTGTAGCAGATTTTGTTGAACTTATGCTAACTTTACTTACATTGTCTCCAAGCAATCTTCCAATAGCTTTTAATTCAATCATATCGCCAAGTGGAGTGGAAGTTCCATGAGCATTTATATAATCAATTTCTGAATTATTAATGTTAGCATCACTTAAAGCAGATCTCATTGCCCTAAAACCACCATCCCCATTTTCAGCCGGTGCTGTTATATGATGAGCATCACCTGACATACCATAACCTTTTATTTCAGCATAAATGTTAGCTCCTCTTGCTATAGCATGTTCTCTTTCTTCAAGTACAAGAACTCCAGCACCTTCACCCATAACAAAACCATCTCTTTCTTGATCCCAGGGCCTAGAACTTGAAGAGGGTTGATCATTGAAATTTGTACTTAAGGCTCTGGCTGCTGCAAATCCTGCCATACCAATTCGGCAACAAGCTGCTTCTGCTCCACCTGCTATCATAACATCAGCATCGCCATATCTAATTATTCTAGAAGCATCACCAATTGCATGGGCACCAGTTGAACAAGCAGTTACCACTGAATGGTTTGGACCTTTAAATCCATATCTGATACTGACTTGTCCAGACAATAAATTAATTAACGCAGAAGGTATAAAAAAAGGACTAATTTTTCTAGGACCTTTTGTGTCTAGTAAGCGAGTTGTGTTAGCAATGGTTTCTAAACCACCAATACCAGAACCAAGTATTACACCAGTTCTATTCTTTTCATTTTCACTCTTAGGTTTCCAGCCAGAATGTTCAACTGCTTGTACAGCGGAGATTATACCATAAGATATAAACCTATCTATTCGTTTATACTCTCTTGGCTCGATCCAGTTATCAATATCAAGGCCACCTTCTGGATCATTATTTATGTTAGGAACTTGACCGGCTATTTTACAAGGTAAATCCGATACATCAAAATTTTCAATTTTATTTATACCAACCACACCTGAGGTAAGTCTTTTCCAATTGACATCTACCCCATTTCCCAAAGGAGTAGTCAAACCCATACCTGTTACAACAACTCGACGCATAAAAGCTCCCTATTATTAACCGAGTGAAATATGAATATATTAGCTATTTGATGATATAAAGTCTATTGCATCTTTAACAGTTTGAATTTTTTCAGCAGCATCATCAGGAATCTCACATTCAAATTCTTCTTCAAATGCCATTACTAGCTCAACAGTATCTAAGCTGTCAGCTCCTAAATCATCTATAAAACTTGCTCCATCAACCACCTTAGATTCTTCAACACCTAGATGTTCAACAACTATTTTAGTAACCCTGCTTGCTATATCGCTCATAAAAAATTCCCCTAACATTCATATTTCTAATATATGTAAATTCGAGTATCATAAATATGTATCTATGCCAAGTATATTGTGATTGGTTAACAAAAAAAACTAAACCATACTCATTCCACCGTTAATATGTAGTGTTGACCCAGTAATAAAGCTGGCCTCATCACTTGCTAAATATACGCATGCATTAGAAATATCATCAGGCATTCCTAGCCTGTTAACAGGTATATTTTTAACGATGTTATTTTTTTGATCATCACTTAACTTGTCAGTCATTGGTGTAGAAATAAAACCTGGAGCAATTAAATTACAAGTTATACCTCGGCTAGCAACTTCCAAAGCTAGAGATTTAGTTAAACCAACTAAAGCTGATTTAGAAGCCGAATAATTTGTTTGTCCGGCATTGCCTGTATAACCTACAACTGAACTTATAAATATAACCCTTCCAAACCTTTTTTTTATCATACCTCTTATAACTTGTCTTGTAAGCCTCATAGCAGCTGTGAGATTAATATTGATAACTTTTTCCCAATCTTCATCTTTCATTCTCATGAAAAGGTTATCTGCTGTAACACCTGCATTATTAATTAACACATCAATTTGACCAAAACATTTTTCTGCCTCATCAGCCAAAGATATAATATCATCTTTATCATTTAAATCTGTAACAATACCTTTAGCCTCATTTCCAAATTCAGATACAATATTATTAAGAACATCTTGACGGGTTCCAGATAAAATTAATTTAGCCCCTTTTTCTCTCATCTTCCTGGCAATTGATTTTCCAATGCCACCAGTCGCACCAGTTATAAGAACAACTTTACCATTTAAATCAAACATTTAATTTCCCTTCAAAACTTAAAATCTAAGTGATATTTTCTAAATCTGCAGAATTTTCTATATTTAAAGTATTGACATTTTCTATCATTCTCTTTGCAATTCCCGTCAGCACTTTTCCACTTCCCAATTCTGTAATTTTTTGTACACCTAACTCATTGGCTAATAACATGGTCTCCCTCCATTTAACAGTCCCAGTAACCTGATTTATAAGGTTTTCTCTTAATTTAATTGGATCAGTTTCTGATTTAGCGTTTATATTTGAAACAATAGGCACTAACGGTTTTTGAAAACCTAAATTATCTAAAGCTTCTTGCATTATTGATTGTGCAGGCTGCATTAGCCTACAATGAAATGGTGCGCTAACAGGAAGAACTATAGCCCTTTTAATACCATATTCCTTTGAAAGACTAATTGCATTTTCAACAGCATCCAAATCACCACTAATCACAACCTGAACATCTGAGTTATCATTAGCTATATCGCAAATTCCATAACTTTGAACTTTTTCTAAGATTTTCTCTACTGTTTTAATGTCAGTACCAATAAATGCTGCCATAGCTCCTTTCCCAACTGGGACAGCTTTTTGCATAGCATCACCTCTTAACCTTAATAACTTAGAACACTCTTGGAGCGAAAAAACCTCTGCAACAGTCATGGCTGTATATTCACCTAATGAATGTCCACAAACAAAATTAGCTAAATCTGGCAATTTTTTTCCAGTCAATTTACTTAACACTCTAAAAGCAGCAATTCCACAGGCCATTAAAGCGGGTTGAGCATTGGATGTTAAAGATAAATCTTTTTCATTATCACCCCACATGATCTTGGTTAAATCAAAGTTCAAAGATTCATTCACCTCTTCAAATACTTCCCTTGCTTCGACAAAATTATCCGATAGATCTTTACCCATACCTATTTTTTGAGAACCTTGCCCAGGAAAAACAATAAAATTCATCTTTATTTCCTAAAATTTGTTTATTTATTTATTGCATATTTTTTATAAACATTTATGTTCCAATATTACTAAAAATACTAGCATAAAATTAATAATTTATGCACTCCTTGCCAATAACATTTTGTTGTTGGCTAACCTGGGTATCACCCAAAAGCCATAAGGAGATTTTAATGGCATTATACGAAAGTGTAATAATTGGAAGACAAGACTTGACACCTAGTCAATTCGAAACAATTACAGACGAGTTTATTTCAATAATTGAATCACTTAAGGGAACAATTCGAAAAAAAGAGAATTGGGGCCTAAGAAACTTAGCTTATAAGATTAATAAAAATAGAAAAGGCCACTATATGCTTTTGAACATAGATGGTCCTGCTGACGCAATAGTTGAATATGAAAGATTAATGAGATTACATGAAGATATTATAAGGTTTCTCACAATGAGAATTAAATCAGTTGATGAAAAACCATCTCCACTTATGAGTAATAAAAGTGAGCGTCAAAGAAATTTACCATCCGAAGAAATTACTACCGCACCTGCGGCGTCTTAATAAGGATTATTAGTATGACACAGTTCAATATTAAAAGAGAAGCTTTAAGAAAGCCTAATCAAAAAAGAAAAAAATCATGTCCTTTTTCAGCACCTAATACACCAGAAATTGATTATAAAGATTTAAAAGTTCTTACAAGATATGTTTCTGAAAGGGGTAAAATAATACCTTCTAGAATCTCTGCAGTTTCTGCCAAAAGGCAAAGGGAACTTTCTAAAGCTATCAAAAGAGCTAGATTTCTAGCATTAATGCCATATGTAGTTGGTTAGAGCCGGAGATTAAAATGAATATTATTTTACTAGAACGTGTTGAGAAATTAGGACAAATGGGTGAGTTGGTTTCTGTGAAATCAGGTTATGCTAGAAATTACCTTTTACCTCAAGGAAAAGCAGTGTTTGCTTCAAAAGATAATATAAAGTTATTTGAAGAACGTAAAGCACAACTAGAAGGCGAAAACATAACTAAAAAAAATGAAGCACAAAAGCTAGCTGACAGCATTAAATTTAATGAAGTTGTTATTATTAGAGCTGCAAGTGAATCTGGACAGTTATATGGCTCAGTATCAGCTAAGGACATATCACAAGCTGTATCTGAAGCTGGTCTTTCTATAAATAAAAATCAGGTCGTTTTAAACAAATCTCTTAAAACTCTATCTTATGAAGATATTTCTATAAAGCTTCATCCCGAGGTCCAATTTAATCTTAAATTGAATATAGCAAGATCTCCTGAGGAAGCAAAAGAACAAACGAAGTCTGGGAAGGCTATAATTACAACTGAAACTACAGGCGGTGATATTAGATCAGAAAGAGCTCAGAAAGATGCTAAAAGGTTTGATAAGAAAGAGAGTTTAATAAAACCTCAAAAAGAAGATAATGATTTGTCTGAAAATCTAGATAAAACAGTTGAAAAAGAAGCCAAAACAGAAGAGTAGATAATTTAATAAACATTTAAAAAATATGTTTATATCTTTCATTATGTTTTATTTTTAAAGTAAGTAGTAATGGATGAAAGTTTAATAAATAATTATACTCAAACTGATATTTTGTCTTCAGATCAACCTGAAAACAAAATGCCTCAAAATATAGAAGCTGAACAAAGTCTAATTGGTTCTATATTGTTTGATAATAAAGTTTTAGAAGATTTACCTTCAAATTTTGACATCAGATATTTTTTTGATCCATTGCATGCAAGCATTTATGAAGCTTGTATATCACTAACAGATAATGGAAGACTAGCTGATCCGCTAACACTTAAAAATTACTTAAATGACACTAAATTAGACAGAGATATTGATGTTGAACAATACCTTCTAGATTTAAGAGAAGGTGTGCTTTCTTTAAGCAAAGCCAAATTTTACGCCGAAGAAATTAGAAATTGCTATGTGAGACGATCGTTAGTAAGAATTGCTGATGAATTAATTGAACATTCCATCAACCCAAATATTGAAATAACACCAGATCAAGAGATAGCTGATACAGAAGAAAAACTCTATAATCTAGCAGAGAAAGATCAAATTAATTCTGGTCCAATTGATTTTAAAACTGTTTTGGCTAGCGCTACAAACCAAATTAATGAAGCCTTTAATAGGAAGGGTAAATTATCTGGCATTGACACAGGATTTTCAGGGTTAAACCGTCAATTAGGTGGTTTAAATAAATCAGATCTTGTTGTTCTAGCAGGTAGACCTGGAATGGGAAAGACCGCGTTAGCAACAAATATTGGTTTTAACGCAGCTAAAAGTAGTAAATTAGACAATAATGATTCAATTTTAATTTTTTCTTTAGAAATGTCTGCTGAACAATTAGCTCAAAGAATCTTGGCAGAACAATCAACTATTGATTCTCACAAGCTAAGAAGTGGCGATATAGATGATAATGAATTTTCACAACTAGTAGTTACCCAAAATAATATATTTAATTTGCCCTTCTTTATTGATGATACTCCAGCAATTTCGGTAAGTCAGATTGCATCTCGTTCACGTAGGTTAAAAAGAACAAATGGGTTAGGCCTAATTATAATTGACTATATACAGTTAATACAAGGATCAAAAGTAAGTGAAGCGCAAGGAAGAGTTCAGGAAGTTTCTAATATTACTAGAGGACTAAAGTCGCTTGCAAAAGAATTAAATGTTCCTATCCTAGCCTTGTCACAACTTAGTAGAGCTGTAGAACAAAGAGAAGATAAAAGACCTATTCTTGCTGATTTAAGAGAATCAGGTTCCATAGAACAAGATGCAGATGTAGTAATGTTTGTTTACAGAGAAGAATATTACCTTGATAAAAGCGAGCCTTCGCAGAGAGAAAATGAAAATCAAGAAAGTTTTAACGAACGTTTTACTAAGTGGCAAGATAGAAGAAATGCTGCAGAAGGTAAGGCTGAAATTATCATATCAAAACAAAGACATGGTCCAACTGGTATTATACAAGTTCAGTTTGAAGCAAAGTTCACAAGGTTCATGGACCTTGTCCAAGGTGACAGATTACCAGACCAAATTTATTAGTAAAAACATATAAAGTTGGATAAACTTTTTATATGCAAGGAAAAATAGAAATATCACTTGAACAAATTAAATCTAATTGGAAATCACTTAACCTTGCTTCCAATGGGAAAGCTGCTGCAGTTGTAAAAGCTGATGCATACGGTTTTGGTATGATAAAAATAACAAAAACACTTATAAATGCTGGCTGTAAATACTTCTATGTAGCCAATATAAACGAAGCAACTCAATTAAGAAAGAGCATTAAAAACCAAAATATAAATATTGCTGTTTTTGAAGGTTTAATTGAAGGTACTGAAAAAGAATATATTAATTACAATTTGACCCCTATCATTAATAATCTTAATCAATTAAAGAGACTTCATTTTTTATCAAAACAAGAAAAAAAAATAAGTGCAATTCTAAATATTAATACTGGTATGAATAGACTGGGATTAAATTCTAATGAAATTGATTTTTTGCTTAAAAATAGAGAAATGGTAAATAATTTAGAGTGGGATTTTATCATGTCTCATCTAGCAAATTCTGAGGATGTAAAAAACAATACAAATAATCAACAGTTAAATGAAATATTAAAATTTTCTAAAAACTTTCCTCATATAAAATTAAGTTTATCAAATTCAGGTGGAATAATGCTTGGTCAAAAATTTTGTTTAGATCAAACTAGGCCTGGCCTTGGTTTATATGGAATTAACAGTTATGGAGACAATATAAGAGTAAATTCTAAAAACCTTAAATTGCCCCTTAAAATATATGCTCCAGTCATTCAAATTAAAGAAGTTGGTGTCGGCGAACCAATTTCATATGGTGGTATAGATATAACAAGTAAAAGGTCATTACTAGCAACAATTGGAATTGGGTATGCTGATGGATGGATCCGACTTTTAAAACAAAATAAATTTATAAATATAGATAAAGAAAAATGTAATATTATGGGACATATTACAATGGATAGTTTTGTATTAGATATTACTAAAGTTACTAAAAATTTATTAGAAGAAGGTGATTATTTATGCCTTTTAGACAACTCTAATATTAAGGAATTACTAAAAGGTTTAAATCTAATTAGTTATGAATTATTAACTCTAATGGGTTCTAGATTAATAAGAGAGTACAAGTAAAAATTTTAATAAAGGTCTATAAACTTGTTTAAGTATGTATTTAATTTCATGGGTTCGATAGGTAGAAAATGTCTTAATTTTATATCACTATTAGGACATTTTTTTTTATTTTTTACCCAAACACTCTCTTGGATTTTTAGGCCTCCTTGGTACTTTAAAAGAATTTTTTCTCAAATTCTTGATATTGGTTACTTTTCACTGCCTGTAGTTGGGCTAACCACCTTTTTTTCAGGAATGGTATTGGCTTTACAAACCTATAATGGATTTACTGATTTTAATAATGAAACCACAGTTGCAAGGGTTGTATTAACCTCAATTACAAGAGAACTTGGTCCGGTTTTAACTGGTTTAATGGTTGCTGGAAGAATAGGTGCTAAAATGGCTGCAGAAATAGCCACAATGCGCGTTACTGAGCAAATAGATGCACTTGGGACTTTAGGAACAAGACCAATGCAGTATTTGATAGCTCCTAAAGTGATTGCTGCCGTTATTTGTATTCCTTTTTTGGTTATGATTGGAAATACAATAGGAATATTAGGTGGTTATGTTATAGCCATCTACAAATTAGATTTTAATCCAAATATTTATCTATACGCAACAGTAGATTATTTACAGTGGATAGATATTATACAAGGTTTAGTTAAGGCTGCCATTTTTGGTTTAATTATTTCAATGGTAAGTTGTTATTTTGGTTATTACGCTTCAAAGGGAGCTGAAGGAGTTGGATACGCAACTACTGCATCAGTAGTAATTTCTTCTATAATGATTTTAACAAGCACTTATATAATAACAGCTTTATTTTTCGGTTAGAAAATGAAAAGAAATATTAACAAAAAAATTGTAATAGAGGTCAATAACCTCAGAAAAAGTTTTAATGGAAACATTGTTTTAAAGGACATAAATTTTAAACTTTTTGAGGGTGAATCATTAGCTATAATTGGAGCCTCTGGCTCAGGTAAATCGGTACTACTAAAAAATATTATTGGTTTATTGACACCTGACAATGGTTCAATCGAAATTAATAAAACAAATATTGTAAACTTACCGCGAGTGCAAAAAGAAAACCTTTTACAAGACCTTGGTATTACATTTCAACATGGTGCGCTTTTTGATTCACTTAAGAATTGGGAAAATATTGTTTTTAAAGTTAAAAATAGAGAAAAATTATCAAATAAAAATGCAGAAATTTTAGCCCTTTCTATAATTAAAAATCTAGGTTTAGAACCAAAAATTTTAAACCTATACCCATCTGAGATATCTGGCGGTATGCAAAAGAGAATTGCGATAGCAAGAGCCATTTGTGGTAACCCAAAAATTTTATTATTTGATGAACCCACATCTGGCTTAGACCCTGTTACAGGAAGTTTAATAGATAAACTGATTATAACAGCGGTTAAAACAGTTGGTGGAAGTGCAATTACAATCACACACGACATGTCATCAGTATGTAGAATTGCTGACAAAGTTATTTTAATTGACAATCAAACTATTGGCTGGTCAGGAACACCAAAACAAATGTTAAAGTCAAAAAACTCAAAAATTCAAGAATTTATTAAATCTACCAACCCAAACTTATTTAAATAAATGGCTAAATCCAACAAACAATTTATATGTCAATCATGCGGATCCATTTATTCTAAATGGACTGGAAAATGTGAACAATGTAATGAATGGAATACATTACTAGAGGAAACTAACAATAAACCATCAGGACCATTATCAAAATCATTTGGGCAAAAAATAAATTTTGAATATTTAAACAATGAAAGTTTTGATCATGCAAAATTAAAAACTAATTTAAGTGAAGTTGATAGAGTCACAGGTGGAGGTTTTGTATCTGGATCGATAACTTTGATAGGTGGCGATCCAGGAATTGGAAAATCTACACTACTATTACAAATTGTAGGTAATTTATCTAAATTAGGTGAGGATTGTATATACGTATCTGGTGAAGAGAGTTTGTCGCAAATTAAGATGCGAGCAGATAGATTAGGCGTTAAAAACAGTCCCATTAAATTTGCATCAGTCACAAATGCCTCAGACATTGCAACAACAATTTCATCTATGAATAAAAGACAAATTGTTGTTGTTGACTCAATTCAAACAATGTATTTGCCCCAATTAGATAGTGCTCCAGGGACAGTGTCTCAGGTAAGGGCCACTACTCATGAATTAATAATTGCTGCAAAAAAAACTAATACTATTCTAATTTTAATTGGACATGTTACTAAAGATGGAAATATTGCTGGTCCAAGAGTCTTAGAACATATGGTAGATACAGTTCTGTATTTTGAAGGTGATAATAATTTTCAGTTTCGTATTTTAAGAAGCATTAAAAATAGATTTGGACCTACTAATGAAATTGGTGTTTTTGAAATGTTATCTAATGGACTAAAAGAGATTTCAAATCCTTCCTCATTGTTTTTACTTGATCGACAAAAAAATATTCCTGGTAACGCTGTTTTTGCTGGCCTTGAGGGCACAAGACCAATACTCGTTGAAATTCAAGCGCTTGTTACCCCATCATCACTAGCCTCTCCAAGAAGAACAATTGTTGGTTGGGATATTTCAAGACTTTCTATGTTGTGTGCAGTCTTAGAAGCAAGATGTAAAATTCATTTATCTAATATGGATATTTTCTTAAATATAGTTGGAGGTATAAAGATTTTTGAGCCTGCTGCTGATTTGGCTGTTGCGGCGGCGATAATCTCTTCAGTAAAGAATATTGCAATAGATGAAAAAAGTGTTTTTTTTGGTGAAATTGGATTGTCAGGTGAAGTTAGAAAAGTTACCCAACCAGAATTAAGAATTAAAGAAGCTTTTAAATTAGGTTTCGATAGTTTTACCCTTCCCATAAAGCAAAAAGTTATAGATAATAAAAACATGAGTTATAATAATGTTGCACTGTTAAAAGACCTAGTTGAACTAATTAGCAAGAACTCTGAGGCAAATTAAATCAATGGACTTCTTAAATAATATTTTTAATGGAATAGATATTCTAATAATATCCATTATATTAACATCTTGTGTCGTTGCTGCCTTTAGAGGTTTTGTTAAAGAAATTTTTAGCGTACTTTCTTGGGTGTTTTCAATTGTAATAGCATTTAACTTCTTTGATAAATTTAGAATTATTATATCTGAATACGTTACTCAAAAAATTATTATAGATGTTGTTGCTTTTGCAGTTCCATTCTTAACCTCTTTGTTTGTTTGTCACTTAATTACAAGATGGTTATCACCAAAATTTAATACATCCGAAGTGTTATTATTTGATAAATTGATTGGCTTTATTTTTGGTGCTTTTCGTGGAGTTTTAATTGTTGTTTTATTATTTTTAGGCTTTAAGTATTTAGTAGGTGAAAATTTGCCAGAATGGCTTCTTGAGGCATACTCTTTTCATTACCTAGATAATATTGGTGATATTTTGAAAGAAATTTTCTTAGATGAAGACGTTATAGTCACAAAAGAACAAAAAATTTAGATTAACTATTTATAAGGCAGAATTAATGTATTGCAAATATACAGACCGAATTAAAGATGAGTGCGGTGTATTTGGCATATTTGGAACAGAGGAAGCTTCTGTGCTAACTACTCTTGGACTTCACTCACTCCAACATAGAGGACAAGAAGGTGCGGGAATAGTTAGTTTTGATGGTCGAAATTTTCACTCCGTAAGAAAGCAAGGATTAGTAGGAGATAATTTTAATAACACTGATATATTATCTCAACTTCCTGGAAAAACTGCAATTGGCCATGTTCGTTATTCTACAACAGGAGAATCAAAACCAGAAAATTTACAGCCTCTATTTGCAAACCTAGCAATGGGAGGCTTTGCTTGTGCTCACAATGGTAATTTAACTAATACTTTCTCAATTAAAAAACAATTAGTTGAGAGTGGATCAATTTTTCAAACTTCTTCAGACACAGAAATAATACTTCAATTAGTGGCAAGATCTAGAAAAAAAAAATTAATTGATAAACTTACAGATGCCCTTTCTCAAATTCAAGGAGCTTACTCTCTTATTATTCTAACGAATAAGAAGCTTATTGGTGTAAGAGACCCCTTGGGTATCAGACCACTGGTTTTGGGTGATAAAAACGGTTCACCAGTATTAGCTTCAGAAACATGTGCATTAGATATGATTGGAGCTAAATACATTCGGGATGTTGAAAATGGAGAGATAGTTGTCATTACTGATAATGGTATTGAATCTATCAAACCTTTAAACAAAATACCAGAAAGGCCTTGTATTTTTGAGCGGATTTATTTTGCTAGTCCCGACAGTATAGTCGATAATAAAACTGTTTATACTTATAGAAAATCTTTAGGCGAACAACTAGCTATAGAAAACAAAATATCCGCAGATGTAATTGTGCCTATACCAGATTCTGGTGTTTCGGCAGCCATTGGGTTCTCCCAAAAATCATCTATACCATTTGAGTTAGGAATAATAAGAAGTCATTATGTTGGACGTACTTTCATTGAACCTTCACAAACAATTAGACAATTTGGCGTAAAACTTAAGCATAGCGTAAATAAATCATGTATTGAAAACAAAAGAGTAATTCTTATTGATGATTCAATAGTAAGAGGAACTACCGCAAATAAAATTGTAAAAATGGTTTTTGAAGCAGGAGCTAAAGAAGTACATTTGGGTATATCATGCCCACCAATAAAACATCCTGATTTCTATGGCATTGATACGCCCAATTATAGTGAGTTAATAGCTTCTAAATTTAACCTAGAAGAAATGACTAAAATCGTAGGTGCAAATTCACTGTTTTTCTTATCCTTAAATGGCACTTATAAAGCTATGGGTTTTAATGAAAGAAATACTAAGTCACCTCAATTTACAGACCATTGTTTTAC
Organism: uncultured Alphaproteobacteria bacterium; assembly: GCA_937142855.1. Taxonomy (GTDB): domain Bacteria; phylum Pseudomonadota; class Alphaproteobacteria; order Puniceispirillales; family Marisalimonadaceae; genus Marisalimonas. The sequence continues at coordinate 17,821 of CAKZQZ010000110.1, forward strand.
TGGTGACTATCCAATAGATGTTTCAGAGATACTTAAAATAAACTCAAAGACGAATGACTGAAAATAAATTAAATGCCTTAATCACTGGAGCCGGCAGTGGTATTGGAGCAGAAACAGCTCAACAATTAGCCCAGAAAAATATACATACAATAATTACTGATAAAAACTTATCAGGTCTTAAAAAAACCGAAGACGCTATTTTGTCCAATAATGGAACTTGTACCGTTGCTCAATTAGATATGAAAGATTTTTTAGGTATTGACAGATTGGGAATGGAGATCTTTAAAAGGTGGAAAAAGTTAGATATTATGATTTCAAACGCAGCTACTCTAGGCACCTTAGGCCCCATTCATCATCAAATTAACGAAGAATTTATAGAAGTTTTAAATATTAATGCAATAAGTAACCATAGATTAATACGTTCATTTGATGCATTATTAAAAAATAGTAAAAAACCAAAAGCATTATTTTTGAGTTCTTCTTTAGCTAGCAAACCTAAACCATTTTGGGGAGCTTATTCTGTTTCAAAGGCAGCTCTTGAACATATAGTTAAGATATGGGCATTAGAAAATAAACATAATAACCTATCTATTTCTATAATTGACCCTGGGAAAACCGATACACCAATGAGAAAAATAGCAATGCCAGGTGAGGGATCAAAAAATTTAAACAAGCCAATTCATGTTGCAAAATTGATAATAAATGAGATATTTAGCGATAAAATTTATAAAGGTGAAGTCATAAAGGCTAATAGCAGTTAGTTTTTCAAAATTAATCTTCTAAAATAGCTGGTTCTAAATAAGAATAATAAAAATCAATTTTGTTATCAAATTTTCTAGATAATTCTTGGGCCTCTTTTTCACTTTCTGCACAAAAAATTGAACTTAGTCTATAATTTCCAAGTCTATAAAAAAGCCTTAAAATATCTACTTGTGAAGTTCCTACATACCAAGATTTCAATATCCAACCTATAAAAAATAACCATGGAGAAATCATAAAAAGAAAAAAATAAAATAACATAGTGATAGAAAATAATGTCCACAACCGATTTTGAATCATCCAAAGTGGTGGTGCTAGACTAGCAAGTATTGTTGGTGATGTATTAAGTAAAATTGCTATTGATTCAGGTTTTTTAAATAATTCATATTGATGATAAAGTACATCTGATTTAAAAAAATCATTTAGTTTAAAGTTATTGAGTTCAGGCACTTTATCATATTCGACTTGTTCACAAATCACTCCTAAAGAACCTTCAACAAACGTATTAAAGAAAACCCCTTCTCTGCATAAAGTGAGTACTTTTCTTTCCTTTATTTCTTTTAATTCCTTAGACAAATCTTCATAAGATTGATGAACTTCTTTTCCATCTAATGCAATTATTATATCGCCTTCTTTTAGCTTCATTAAAAAAGCATTCGATGAAGTTCTAATTGATTTTATTTGTAAAAAATTTTTTTGGTCAGTAGCTTGGTCAGAAAGATTTTCATCATCCATTTTTTTATCCATAAATTAATATTTATTAAGGATATTTAATCCTGCTTGTTTTATCTGCAATTTTTCCTAAAACACTATTATTCTGCTTTACAAGTTTTGAAATTTGTTGCGCCTGTATTGCTTGATTAGCAACTATTTGTTTATAAATTGCCTTATTACTTATTTGCTGAATTGCTTTAGAAATTGTCCTACTATTTGATTTGTTTAGTTTTTCTAAATTGGCATTAAGTTTTTTGTTATTGTCAATATTAGCTTGCGTGTTTTTACTTATTTCATCTATCAAAGTCTTAGTTATTAGTTGTAATTCTCCGACTGTGTTTTCATTTGATTTCTGGACTCTTTTTTCTATTTTATCAAGCGTAATAACTAGTTTTTCATTAATTTCTAATAAGTCACCTTGTTTTTTAATTGCTGTATCAAGATTTTTTAATGAAGCATTAACGCCATCAACATTTTCTGCAAAAACTACAAGAGCTTCTCTACTAGTTTCTGTCATATTAGTAAGTTTATTTGAAGACTGCATAAATAAAATTGCACTAAATATAATAACAGCTAAGCCTGACACAATAGAAGATAGAAATACAACTGTAGTATACTTATGAATTTGTTTCACTTTAGCCTCCAATAATGCATGAGCTTTTTTAACTTTATTATATTCTGATGTTACATCAGTAGCTGCATCTGCAGCATCTAAAGCTAGTTTGATGCTTTCTTGAACAGCTTCCATTTTTGTATCCATTTTTAAACCTTACAAATATTAAAAATTTACAGACAAATTAATTAGAAATTTTCTCAGTTCTATATGCACATTCTATACCAGTTGTGCTAAATACTTCTCTTGCTGGTAAAAATTTTGAAATAAAACCAAATTTTTTACAGCCCCAGGGTCTTTCTTTTTTGTAAGTAACAAAGAAATATAAACACCCGTTACATGTTACTATTTTTTTATTATTTTTTTTTATATTCATAATTTAAACTATTTTTTATTTTTATTTATAAAATCAATTAACCCATAAATTAATTCAGCTATTTTAAACCTGAAACCTCCAAGAATTGCTGTAAAACCAAAAAACCAATATAAATATGCATTTAATAAATCACCTTGCTCCTTAAGAGAACTGGCCTCAAAGTGGCATAACAAGGCTGACCAGAAAAACATGGCAGTTATAACTATTTGACCAAATGATTTTTTTCTTCTTACACTCATTCTTGATCCTTATTTAATTTTTTTCCATATTCATCAAATGCCATTTCCTCTGGTATTTCAAAATCAGGATAATCAGTTTCTTCACCTCTTTCAATTTTAAAGATATAGGCTAATACAGAAGCCACAGCTGAATATAAGTTTTCTGATATTTCTTTACCTATTTCACCAGTAAAATATAGCGCTCTAGCCAATAAAGGGCTTTGGAAAACGGTTATTTTATTATCATCAGCTAATTTAATAATTTTTTCAGCTATCATTCCCCTACCCATGGCAAGAATTACTGGAGCTCCACTTTCACCTACTTCATATTTAATAGCTACAGCAAAATGAGTTGGATTAGTGATTATAGCTGAGGCATCCTGAACATTATCAAGGGCTGCAGTTTGTGTGGCGGCCCTATTAGAAATTTCGTTTTGTAACTTCCTAATTTTTTGTTTAACCTCTGGGGAACCGTCACTGTCTTTATGCTCGTCCTTTACCTCTTTAATTGTCATTTTTAGTTTTTCTATATGCGTATATTTTTGCCAAATAAAATCAAAAATAGCTATAAAACCAAGGGCTATTAATAATGAAATTGTCAATTGTGGAAAATTATCTAAAAGATTTGATAGTGCGGTATACAGATTTCTTTCAGACAGATATATTATATCTTTAATATTTAAGTATATAACGCCAAAAGTAATCCCTCCTAAAAGACCTACTTTGAATAAGGATTTAATTAATTCAACCAAACCTTTTGATGAAAAAATTCTTTTTAGCCCAGATAATAAATTAATTCTATTAGACTTAAAATAAAAACCTTTAGGAGCAAAATTTATTCCTCCCATTGCCATTTGAGTTATTAATATAGTGATTATCAATGGAACACCGACTATCAAAGTTATATAAATGACATACTTTATCATTTTTCCTAAACCCGAATAGGGTGAAACATTTATTATATAATTCAAATCAAATAAGAAAAAATTTTTCCATATTGCTAAAAATTCTTGAGCAAAAAAAGGAATAGAAGTGAGTACCATCAGTCCCATAATCAATGTTGTAAATACAAACATTTCTTTTGATGTTAAAACTTGACCATCTTCTGCTGCTTTATCTAATTTCCGTTGGGATGGTTCTTCGGTTTTATCCTGTGAATTATCTTCTTCAGCCATTTTTTAATTTCTCTTTTGATATGATTGAAGTACTTCTTCTATTAAGTTTATTCCTGTACCCGTTAAATCTGAAAATGCATCTGAAATAGGTCCTACCCCAGCATATAAAAAAACAAAAACTGCAATTAGTGCTATTGGAAAACCAAATGAAAAAAGGTTTAAAGATGGAGCAGATCTAGTAATCACGCCAATTGACGCTTGTATTAATAATAAACCACCCACAACCGGCAAGCTAATAAGCGCTGCTAGATAAAGCATATCTCCAAAAGTATCTATAGCTATATTACTTGCTTGGAAAAAATTAATACTTAATCCAATGGGTAAATATACATAACTTTCTAATAACATTTTGATTATGAACAAATGACCATCTAGAGATAAAAAACATGAAATTAAAAACAATATTAACACAGTACTTAAAACAAGTGTCTGTCCTCCAGATTGAGGATCAATCATACTTGACATAGATAATCCTGCAGTAGAAGCAATTTTTTCTCCTGCTACTGCTGCTGCTGAAAATATGATAGTTAAGATAAGTCCAACTGATAAACCAATTCCTATTTCTGATAATATTATTATAAATAAATTAAAACCTGGAATGGTTTGTAAATCAGGAACTTTGATTACTGGGAATAAAAAAGCAGTAAGACTAATACCAGCTACAATTCTTACCTGTAAGGGAATACCGCCTAACGAAAAAAACGGGGCGCTAATTAAAAATGAGGAAATCCTTAAAGATGCAATAAAAAAAATTACTAGATACTGATATAAATTGAATAAGTCAATTCCTGGTAAACTTAAAGCTGTAGAACTCATAATGTAAACTTTCCAACTTAGTTTTGTCCAACGCCAGCGACCTGATCAAAAATGAAATTAAAATACTCTACTAGGCCCATCATAAAAAAATTACCTAATAATCCAATTCCCAACATGACAACTATAACTTTAGGAACAAAGCTAAGTGTCATCTCGTTAATAGAAGTTGCTGCTTGAATTATTCCAATAAAAAGACCAATGCCTAGTGCAAGAATAAGGATTGGTCCAGACACAAGTAAGACTTGATAAAAGGCCATACTTAACATGCTTATATTCTCATCAAAGCTCATAATATTTATCCTGCTGCAAATGTACTAACTAAAGAGCCAACCGTCATACTCCAACCATCTACTAAAACAAAAAGTAAAAGTTTAAAAGGAAGTGCAACTAACATTGGAGATAACATCATCATTCCTAATGACATTAATATAGATGAAATAACCATATCAATTACGAGAAATGGCAAGAATAGCAAAAAACCTATTTGAAAAGCTGTCTTAAGTTCACTGGTCATAAAAGCCGGCAAAGCAATTCTGAATGGTATGTCAGAAACTTTATCAAACTTTTCTAAACCAGCTAATTCGGAAAACATAACTAGGTCGCTCTTCCTGGTATTTTTAACCATGAAGCTTTTCATTTCAGCACTAGCAGTTTCAAGGGCTTTGTCAGCAGGCAAAGTTTTATCCATGTAAGGAGCTGCTGCGTTATCATATACTTTGTTAAATGTTGGTGCCATTATGAAAAATGTAAGGAATAAAGATATAGCTATTAGAACTTGGTTAGGTGGTGTTTGTTGAGTTCCTAGTGCTTGACGTAGAATTGACATCACTATTATAATTCTTGTAAAGCTTGTCATCCCAAGAACTAAAGATGGTAAAACAGTCAAAGCGGTCATCAACAATAAAATTTGTAAAGGAAATGAGTATTCAGTTGTATTCCCATTAGTTGATACATTTAATGCTGGGAAACCTGATGTAAATGTTTCACCAAAAGCATTTGTAGACATACCAGTTATTAATAAAATAGCTGCTGAAAAAGAAATAAGTTTCATAAAATTTTTTAATTTATCCATAGATTGAAATCTATTTTTAATAAAAAAAAATCTCTTCTCTGGCTGTGGGCAAATTGCTTTACGCATCTCTATTTCCCTTTTTATGAGCTGTTAATAAATCAGAAATATTTACATGTTGAAGAGGTTTTTTGTCTTCAGTTTTATGTATGATTTTTTTTTCAGAAGAACTGTTATTATTTATAGAAAGTTTTTCTATTTTATTTTTTTGGAATTGAGGCTCAACATCTTTCAAGCTATTAATTTGTGTTAACGAGCCTCTTCCAGATTTATGACCCACAAAGAAAAAATTTTCATTACCAACTTTAAGTATATAGGCTAAATAGCCGTCTCTAAGAGGTAATTGATTAATAACTTCGAGATTATTTTGATTTTTAATTATTCTTTTTAGTGGTCCACTTTTTTTCTTAATGATAAAGGCAACAATACCTAATACCAGCAAAAATAAGATTGTTACTATAGCTGTGCTAAAATCTGGGACTGTTTGTGACATAATTACTTCCTTTGTGATTAGACAAAAGAAGCAAGAATGATGCCAATTATTTCAGCACTTAAACTGTTGATTTAACTATGTTTTATTAATTTTAAAACGTCAATTTTTTGAAATTATAATTTTTGAACACGGTTCTCTGGGTTGGTTACTTCTGTAAAACGAATACCAAACCTCTCACCAACCATTACAACCTCACCTTTGGCTATTTTTACGCCATTTGCTAAAATGTCAAGTGGGTCTCCTGCTAGCCTTTCTAATTCAACAACAGACCCTTCATTAAGTCTTAAAAGATCTCTGATCTTTAATTCTGTTGAGCCTACCTCAACCGTAAGTTTTACTTCAATATTTTCAAGAACTTTAAGGTTATCAATCCCAGAATTATTTGTGTTATTCTCATCACTTGAAGGCTTAGTTTCATTTTCTGCCATTAAATTCTCCTAATTATATCAAACTTTATTTTTTAAACTAACTGCTACTTGACCATTTGTTTCACCTATATCTGCTTTAAATAAAAGCTTATCATCAACAAAGAAGTCAATGCCATCAACTGGAGGCAAATTAACAACATCACCTGGCTTATATTTAAGTAAGTTTGATAACGGTACGGATGGCTCACTCAATATAGCAGAAATAGGAAGAGGTACATTTAAAACTGATTTTTCTAATCTCTCTTTCCAACTTGTATCGTCATCTACCACATCTGATTGAACTCTAGATCTAAGAAGAGAGGCAATTGGCTTTAATGTTTGTAGAGGATAAATTATATCAAAAGAAGCAGAATCTATATTAGGGAGTTGAACTACAAAAGAACAAATAATTACTGAATCTGAGGCTTCTACTAAAGTAGCAAATTGTGGATTAATTTCACGAGTTTGATGCTTGATGGTAATAGGCATAAGATCTTTCCAGGCCGCTTGTAAACATTGCCCCATTCCATCTGATACAATTTCTATAATTCTATCTTCTGTTGCGGTAAATTCTGCTTTGGTTGTTGGAAAATTTGCTAATTTTCCTCCATAGTAACAGTTAGTTAAAATACTAATAAAGGAAGGTTCCAAAACAAGTAACATAGACCCTCTTAGCTCATCGATCCTACTAGTTGTTAAACTCATAAAACTGTTTAGGCCTGCACTATATTCATCATATGTTTTTACTTCTGGTGGAAATGGATTAATTTTTGGCTGAATTCTAATCATTGGTAAAAAAATACTTCTAACCAACCTAGCAAATCTCTCATTTATTAATCTTAGAGCATAGTAATCACCTAGTAGCTCCAAATTGTCAGAACCAAATGTAAAGTCAGTAACTTCAACATCATTATTTAAACCGGAGTTAGCATCGATTTCACCAGACTGGAGACCTTCCATTAATGCTGAAACTTCATCCGAGGATAATTTGCGTGACGTGTTAGACATAACTAAGGCCTCGATTATTGAAGGATAAACGCAGTAAAGTAGACATCTTCAATACCTGGAAATTCTTTTAAAGTCTCCAGTTTTTTATTAAGAACAACCATCAATCTATCAGATAATTTCTTCTTACCGTCACTTCCGGAAATGTCTTCTTCTGTAAAATCACTAATGGTTGATAATATCTCAGATCGCAAAGCTAATTGATGCGAGTCAACCACTTCCATTACTTTCTCATCATATTGTGTTGATACACCAACACTAACCTGCAAAAATTTTCGGCTTCCTTTCAAGTTTGTTGTGAAGTCTCCAGGGAATTCAAAATATGTGGTTTCATAAGCATCAACCTCTGGAACCTCTTTAACATTCTTTGTTATTATTCCTTCTTCGCCTTCTTCACCCTCTTTTTTTTCAGCACTTTCTTCTTTTTCTTTTTTTTCAGTTTCTTTGCCTTCTATTATTTGATTAACTTCAGCAGAAGGGTCAGGCTCAGGTTCTCCACCAAATATGAAATATCCAATACCTAGACCAACAGCAATCAGCATAATGCCTGCTACAACAAAAATGATTATTTTAATTAAACCACCTTTTTTTTGTTCTTCTTCAACTTCTTCTGCCATGTTTCTTCTCGCTATAGGGTTGTTATCAATTATGCTATTACATTAATCATATGTCTAGATGAATCATCTTCGCTACCAACTACGTCATTTTTGTCATTTATCTGATTAATTTTTTCATCTGGGCCATTTTTCTTATTTTTATGTTGTTCATTGGAGTTTTGACTAAAACTACTTTTAGAGCCAAATGACTGACTTTCGTTTTGCGCAGTAAAATCCAAATTCATTCCTTGATCATTAAATAATTTCTGCAAATAATTTTCGTTTTGAGCCAATGCGGACGTCACAAAACTATTTTCAGCTATAATTTTTACAGTATTCATTCCATTTTTTTGACTTACTGATACTTTCAACATACCAAGATTTTTAGGTTTTAAATTGAATTCTATTTCTTCGCCACCATTACTCAGAGCGTTTTCAATTCTTGAAACTAATTTACTCGTCCAACCTTTTTGAGACAAATCAAGATGATCGAGCAAATTTTCTAAGACTGAGTTATAACCATTATTAGAAAAAGATGAATCATTATTATGAGACAAATTTTGACCTAGATTGGATGTTTGATTTGTAATGTTTACATTAAAAGATTGGGTATTATTTAATTTGACGTCATTTTTATTTTTTTTGATTGTTTCTAGAGCAGAATAATTATGCATTGAAATTGTAGAATTATTTTCAGATATATTAATTTTCTTATCTAAATTCATGTCTTTTAATTGATCAAATTGCGATGTTTTTGATTTCAGTGGTTGATAAATTTTATTTGGATAATTGTTTTTTCTAATTTTTTTAACAAAAGTGTTTTTATTATCTAAAATCTTTGTTTCATTAACCTCATGAGATTGACTTAACTCAACGTTTGATTTTGTATATTTTGATATGTCCTCAACAACTATATTTTTATCGATAGACTGACTATGGTTTATTTTTTTTGGAGCAGCTAAATTATTAGATGAAATGTTACTAGTTTTTAGTAATTTACTAGTCACAATTTTATTTTTTAATTTGTTATCAGTGTGCTGTGGCATGTTAATCTGAAAACTTTTTGAATAATTTTTGCCTTGATTTAAAAATTGTAAAATTCTGTCTTTATCTTCTAATTTAATAGAATTATCCAAACTAATTTGAGTTTTAATTGTTTCAAAATTGATGTGTTTTTTTGTATCCTTTTCTAGGATGGGTATTATATTTGAAATATAATCAACAAATTTGATTTTATCTTCATTAAAGATAAATTCATCTATATTTTTTTTTACTTTATCGTCTAAAGAACCTTCACCAAAATCAATACTGAATAGTCCACTTAAAATAGAAAGATCAGCTTCTCCATTTTTAGAGCCAGCTAGTAATTCGAAGTTATTACTAATTTCGTTGGTTATTTTCATAAAAAATTCCGTATTTTTTTTAGATTAATGCAAATAGAATGCCATTAACAAAAAACGGTACCATTACAAAAATTAATTATAACTCTTCTTTTCAAGTTCATTAGAATAAATGAGTTTATATTCGTTAGTTTTTTCTTCAGCTTTAATTTTTTTTAAACGATTGACTATAATTTTTTTCTTAACAATTTTTTGCTCATTTAATAGGTAATTATTTCTATTACTGGCAATATTTTTCTGACTTTGTAATGTACTCAGTAATTGAGCATTATTCTTAAAAAAACCGGAATTTATTATATTTTGGGAACCATCAATTTTGCTATTATCCATAATATCATCTATTTGAGAAATTAGTTTTTTATTTTTGACTATTTCTGTCTCAAGCAAATTTGAATTTGCAACATTTTTTGAAATATCTCTTTTCTGAAGTGTTGCCAACCTTTGAAAACGTTTAATTTTTTTTTCCAATATAATTCCCTATGAATAAAGCTTTAACAATTCAGATTTGGCAGTCTCATAGTTAGCTTTTTCTGAATTTAATTGTGTTATGTAATCTATCAATTTTGGCCACATCAAAATAGCTTCATCTAAATCTTTATCTTGTCCCTGAGTGTATCCACCCATTAATAATAAATCTTTGTTTTCGATATAACTACTAACATGTTTTCTAAATAGCTTTGCGGCATTTAAATGTTCCTCAGAAACTAAGTCATTCATAACTCTACTTATAGAGTGTGAAACATCTATGGCTGGATAAATCCCCATCTGAGCATTTGATCTACTCAATACAATATGACCATCAAGTATAGCCCTTGCTGTATCAACAACAGGGTCATTATTATCATCACCATCAGCTAAAATTGTATAAAATGCAGTAATGCTTCCTTCACCCTCGTCATTGGTTCCTGATCTTTCTATTAAGTTTGGTATCATAGATATAACTGACGCAGGGTATCCCTTAGAAGTAGTTGGTTCTCCCAATGATAAACCAATTTCTCTTTTTGCATGCGCTATCCTGGTAAGACTATCCATTATAAGTAAAACATTTTTATTTTGGCTTCTAAAATACTCAGCAATTGCTGTGGCTCTGTTGGCTGCTCTTATCCTTATCAAGGGAGATCTATCAGCAGGCACAGCAACAACACTTATTTTTGATGAACTTTCATCTTGAAACAATTCGTTTACCATAGTGCCAACTTCTCTTGCTCTTTCGCCAATCAAAGCAACTACAACTACATCAGCTTCTGTATATTTACTCATCATTCCTAAAAGAACAGATTTTCCTACTCCAGATCCAGCTATTATTCCTAACCTTTGACCTTGCCCAACAGTTAAAAGACCATTAATAGCCCTAACACCAACGTCTAGCGGTTTTTTTATTAAATTTCGTTTAAGAGGGTTCATAACTTTGCCCATTAATGGCCATTTATTATTAATTTTTTCTAATGGTTTATCATCAAGTGGGTTTCCAAAAGCGTCAGTAACACGGCCTAATAAAGTATTATCTATATCAATATACCTTCCGTCGTCATGCAAAGACACCTCACAGCCTGTTACAATGTGTGATGATGGCTCTAATATTGCCAACATATTATGATTTTGATCAAAACTTATGACCTCTGCTAAAATTTCTTTTCCTATTTGATCTTTAACAAGACACAAGCTTCCAATTGGAGCTGGGAAAGGGTTACAATAAATTACATTGCCGTCAAACCTGTTAACTCTTCCAGAACTCGTAATTCTCTTTGGTCTTTTGAAATTTGTAATATTATCTATTAACTTGGCGTTGAAATTCATTAATTGCCCCTAGCCAATCTAATTATTAATATTTTTTTCTGAGTAGTGCATACCATCACAATTTAAAATAATATCTCCTCTTGAGAGATCTTTGTTAGGTACAAAAATGGATTTATCTAACCCATCACTAAATTTTTCTATCTTGGAAATGGCTTGATGATCCTCTTCATTAATTTCAATAGTAATTTTATCTTCAAAACAATTAATATTTTTTAATAATGATTTAATTTTTTTTTCATATTTGTCAGGCATTTTATCAATTTGATAACCTGCTAAATCATAAGCAATTTCAATAATTTTTTTCTGTATTGTATTGTAAATTGCTGTTTCAGTTATTTCGGATAGATTTGAGAAAATATTTTGAAATTTTTGAAAATCTTTGGATATTATATCAGAAGTGTTGGTTAAGTTAGGGTCATTTCTTTCTAAGTTTTCTTGGACACCGTTATCGATATTATTTATTGATTTTGAAACAGCATCTCTAACTGAATCTAGAGCCTGTTTTGTCTCTTCGCTTTTGTTATTTTCGTTATTATCTACCTCTAACCTAGATACATCGTTTGAAATATCTTTGTTTGAATCTATCTGTTCTGATTGAATTATTTCAGGGTCTTTATTGCCCAAAGAGTTGTTTTTTATATCTGAATTTTCAGAGCTTTCCTTATTCTCGTTATTATTATTAATATTAACTTCTGCGTCTTCAATTTTTGATGTTTCTGTTACATTTTCATTAGACCCAGCTGTAGTTTCTTCTTCTGAACTGTCAGGAGTATCAGTTACACTCTGGTTTTCAAAGAGAGCAGTATTATTCTCATTTTCATTCTTTTCAATTTCGTTTCCATCTAAGTCTTTAGAGCTTTCTGACTTATTTGGGATATCATTATTATCATCTTTTTTTGTTTTAGTTTCAAAATCTAGAGCAATTTCTATTAGTGATTTCTTTATAAAATCTGTTTTGCTAGAAATATTTTTCTCTTCAAAAACAGACTCAGATTGTTTTTGAAGGACAGACTTAATATCATTATTACCAAGAGGAACAATATTTTCTGTTTCATCATTTTCAGTATTGTTTTTCATACTTAAGTTCATTTTATTGTTCTCAACCTAAACATAATCGTCACCACCTCTTCCAGCTAGAACGATGGTACCTTCATCGGACATACGACGTGCTACAGCAATTATTTGTTTTTGTGCTTCTTGAACCTCTGTTAGCCTAACTGGCCCAAGGGCTTCCATTTCATCTTGAATGTTTGCTGCTGCACGCTGAGACATACAACCGAATAATTTTGTTCTTAACTCTTCATCAGCGCCTTTTAGAGCTAAAATAATCAAGTCATCTTCAACTGCACGTAAAAGAGTTTGCAAAGATTTATCATCAGATAACATTAATGTCTCAAACACAAACATACTATCTTGTATATCTTGCATGAGTTTTTTATCTTCTTTAAGAATTTCTTTCATGATTTTGGCTTCACCATCACCACTTAAAAAGTTCATGATCTTAGCAGCAGCTGGAACACCTCCAACCTTACTTGCTCTTAAACTAGCATTTGATGAAAAAACTTTCTGCATCACTCTATCTAATTCTTTTAAAGCTTCTGGCTGAACGGTCTCAAGAGTGGCTATTCTTCTTATAATGTCTGCCTGATTTTTTTCTGGCATAAAGTTCAACACATCAGAGGCAGTAGCTGGCTCTAAATACGAAATAATTAAAGCAATAATTTGAGGGTGCTCATCAATAATCAAGTCAGCTACTGATCTAGCATCAAGCCAGTCTAGAATTTCTATTGCCTTATTACTGTCAGATGGTGTTATTTTACCAAGAACGGTTTGAGCCTTATCTTCACCTAAAGACTTGGTTAACACGTTTTTAATATAACCTCCTCCTGAAATGCCAAGGCTTGTTTGTGATTTAATAATTGCTAAGAATTCATCTAAAACTAGGTTGACAGTATCTTGACCTAACCCTTGAACAGAATACATTGCCGCCCCTAAAACTTGAACCTCTTTTGGCGTAAGGTTTCCCATTATTTCTGCGGCTTCATCTTCACCAATTAGCATCATTAGAATTGCACATTTTTGTGTGCCGGTTAAACCTTCATAAACTTCTTTTGCGTTAGGTGTTTTTACTGCTTCTGCCATAAGAATTTTCCTACTCTCTTAACTATAAACTTATGAATCTTTTTCGATCATACCCTTAAATACGCTTGATACTCTACCTGCCTCGTCGCCAACTATCATTCTAATAACAGCAACTTTGTCGTCATATGTGTTTGCAGTATCAAGCATTTCTGCTGAAATTGAAGATTTTTTGGGCTTTAACTTAGCTTTAATGTCTTCTAGTGACTCACCCTCTTGAACCTCAATTTTCTCATCCACATCATCTTCTTCATCTAAAGCCACTGAACCGACACCTGAGGTATAACCTGCTGGAACAAGTACCCTTTTTAGAAGTGGATGAAGAGCGCCAAAGATTACTATTGCCAAAATTAATACAGTTGCTAATTGCTGTGCAAGTTCTTTTATAGATTCATTTTCATACCAAGGAACTATTTCTGCTTCAAGTGCATCAACAAATGGACTACTAGTGACTGTCACACTATCTCCTCTTGTCTCATCAAAACCAAGAGCTTCCTGGACTAAAGATTTAATTTCTACTAATTTTTCATCACTAAATTTTTCAAATGTAACCGTTCCTTCAGGAGAAACAGATTTCATCTCTCTAATAATAACTGCAGCTTTAATTTTGGTTATTTGGCCATACTGAGCAGTTGTTGTTTCAACTTTTCTACTAACTTCATAGTTTTTTACAGAAGTCTGACTTCTTTGCTTAAGGTTAGCTCCAACACCTTTATTTTCAGGAGCTTCTTTTTTCAAATCTGGTGCCAAAGGTGGTGCGTTTGAAAGAGCTCCTGGGATCCCTCTTGCTTCTGGGTTTGCACTTTCATCTAATGAAGTTTGTTCACTTCTAAGAGCATTACCTTTGGGATCAACAGATTCCTCAGTTATCTCACTCTTTGTAAAATTCATATCCACATTAACTTCTGCCTTTAAATTTCCTGCACCTACTATTGGTGTCAATAATGAAATAATTCTAGATCGATATATTTCACCTAGCCTCATAGTCTGTGACATTTGTTCGTTAGACGCAGTAGCCGAACTATCACTAGACGGTTTCGATAAAAGTTCACCAAATTGATCTACTACAGTTATATTTTCTGAAGGTAGGTTGGGTACTGAAGACGCAACCAAATGAACAATTGATTGAACTTGCTGCCTTCCAAGTGATCTTCCGTTTGATAATTTTACGAAAATTGAAGCAGAAGGGTGTGCAATTTCCCTTGCAAAAACTGTTTTTTCAGGAATGGCGAGGTGAACTCTAGCTGAACTAACTCCTGATATGTGGTTTATAGACCTAGATAACTCAGCTTCGAGCGACTGCTTTATCTTCACAGCTTCAACTGAACGACTTGTACCCATAGGCATATCACCTAAGGTATCATAGCCATTTGGAACTGATGAAGGTAAACCTTCTCCAGCAAGAAGCATTCTAGATTCATGGTATTCCGCTACTGGAACAATAACTTCTCCTGTTGTTGGGTTTAAAGAAACATCTACACCATTTTGTTTTAAGGTTTGAATTACAGCGGCTTTTTCACTCTCAGGTAGTGATGCAAATAAAGTCGTCATATCAGATTTTTGCATAGTGAAGAAAACAATTAGCCCTATGAAAGCTACTATAACGCCAAAAATTAAAGGAATAGACTTTTGAACAGCTGGATCAGAAGTTATTTTTCTAACATTCGAAATAGATGAAGAAATACGACTTACTATTCCAGTGTTTTGACTAAGACCAGATAAATTATTTCCTGTAGTTGCTTCTGCCATTTTCTTATTCCTAAAAAATTAAATTAAACGGGCATATTCATTATATCTTTGTACGAACTTAAAACTTTATTCCTGACATTAAGTGTCATTTGGAAAGCTATGCTTGATATTTGTTGTTGCATTATTACTTTTGTTAAGTCTGTTTCTTTACCTAACTCATAATCTTTAGTTATTTCTGCGGCTTTATTTTGGCTGTCAGCAACTGAATTAATAGCGTCATTAATTTTTTTTGAGAAGTCCTCAGCCTTCTCACCTCCAGCAAATGCCTGATTAGCCTTTTCTAAAATATTTTGTCTTAAAAGGCTTGAACTTCCTATGCTTTGATTTGAAACCTGCATTATTTAATTTCCTTTTATGTTATTTTTGCAAATGCTAGTTGATCAGCAAATGTATCAACTGAAGAATTACTACTTATGCTTGATAGAGACTTGTCGATCATTATAGAATTCTCGTCTATGATGTTGTTTTGACATAAGACGAGAGCCCTTTGGAGAGTGTTTTCAAGTTCTCTTACATTACCCGGCCAGTCATGTTCTAACAGTAATTCTCTTGCACCACTAGTCATGTAGGGTGTCATATTATTTTCTTGAAAATGCTTATTTAAAATTTTAATTGATATAGGAAGTATATCGTCTTTTCTTGCTGATAAATTCTTTGTTTGAAGAGGAAAAACATTAAGTCTGTAATATAAATCTTCTCTAAACCTTGATTGATTAACCTCGGAAGCCATGTCTCTGTTAGATGTTGCTAAAACTCTAACATCAACATCAATATCTCTTTGACCTCCAACTGGAGTAACTTTTCTTTCTTGCAATACTCTTAATAACTTGGCTTGAAGTGATAAAGGCATCTCAGAAATTTCATCTAAGAGTAAAGTTCCCTTATCAGCAGCTCTAAAAATACCCTTATTGGCATTTGATGCTCCTGTAAAAGCTCCTTTTTCGTGACCAAATAAAATAGCCTCTAACATATTTTCAGGTATGGCAGCGCAATTTACCGCAACAAAAGGCGCATCCTTTCTGTTTGAATTCTCATGCAAATAATTGGCTAGAACCTCTTTTCCTGATCCAGTAGGACCATTAATGAATACTGTTACGTCTGTGTTTGCTACCCTTTTGGCTAATGATAAAAGCTCATAAGTTTTAATATCACCAGCGGAAAAAGAAATATCAGGACAACACATATTAAAAATAAGTTCTAAAGAATATTGGTCTGTGAAATCTGAAATTGATACTCTTCTTAGAGCGCCTCCTAATTCACTTTTGACTTCAAAACCATTTACAGACACATCTTCGCTAATAATGATGACTTTTGTTAATTTAGCCTGCCTGGCAATAGCTACAAGTTTTTGTGAACCCCCAACTTCTTTCTCAAACGCGTCTGAGCAAACTATGGTGTCAGCTTGATATCCAACTAAATCTATTCCTAAAAAATTAGGCTTTGAGTTATCACTGCCTGCTTTAATAACTGTAATGTCTCTATTTTCTAAGATATCACATAAATTATTGGCTATTTTTAAATTGCTGTTAACGACTATAACTTGGCTCATAAATAACTCCTAAAATTCTCTACAAGACCAGAAGCAAGAAGCTTGCCAACAAAAATTCAAAAACAAATTTTCCTTAAATAATAAATATAAGAAAGCAATTTTTTTTTTATATTATTGCTTTATCTTCAAAAAAGTCATTATTATGACAAAAATAACAAATTTATTTCAATAATTTGACAGGTTTTGTTTATGAGTCTCGACGATAGCAGTTCAACTAAGACTAATCCTAATAATATCCTAAATCAGATGATAGACGGTGAAAGCTCTTCTACCAAATCAATGAAAAATTTAATTGCTATGGTCTCTCAAACAGATAGTACAGCCTTAATACTAGGAGAAACGGGAACAGGAAAAGATGTCGTAGCACAAGCTATTCATAAATGTTCTAAAAAAAAAGGTCCTTTTGTAACTGTTAACTGCGCAGCTATCCCCTCAGAATTACTCGAGTCTGAATTATTTGGTCACGAAAAAGGTTCATTCACAGGAGCAGACAAACAAAGAAAAGGACGATTTGAGCAGTCAAGCGGAGGATCACTATTCCTTGATGAAATAGGAGACATGCCCCTCCCCCTACAAGCCAAACTTCTAAGAGCTATTGAAAGTAGAACTATACAAAGAGTTGGCGGAGCAGAAGATATTAAAATTAATTTAAGATTAATTTGTGCAACTCATAGAGATCTTGAAAAAAAGGTTGAGAGCGGCGAATTTAGAGCAGACCTGTTTTTTAGAATTAATGTTTTACCAATAAATGTTCCCTCACTTGCTGAAAGAAGAGAGGATATCCCAAGCCTACAACAAACGCTCTTAAAAAAAATGAATGTTGATAAGTCATCCGAACCCTTTTTTTCTCCTGATGCTGTAACAGCACTATGCAAACATAACTGGCCAGGAAATGTCCGTGAATTAAAAAATGTTATAGAAAGAGCTTGTATAATTTTCCCTGGAAAGGAAATTTCAGGAACCAATGTCTATGAAAATTTACTGAGGCTCAAAGTTCCAACCATTGCTGAGGAGCAAGACGCATTATGGGAAATGACTTCTGATTTGAGTGGGATTAATGAATTAGACGATAATGAGATAATCAGCAATCCAGAAGATTACTTACCACATCCCAAAAATTATAAAAATTGGTTTTCATTTTATGATGAAATTGACTTAAGAAGACATTTACAAGATGTAGAAATCGTTCTCATTGAAGAAGCCCTAGACAAAACAGGTAATAAAATAGCTGCCGCTGCAGACAAGCTTAAATTAAGAAGGACTACGCTGATCGAAAAAATGAAAAAATACTCTATTAGTAAAGAGCTATAATCAATTTAGTAGTTGTAAGCCTTAAATCTTTTAATGAATTTTGATTTTTCATCTTTTAATGAAATGAGTTTAGACTCAATTTGAATAATGTTTTCTGTATTTTTTAAAGATAATTTTTTGACTAAGCTTTGAAAATTTTTATTATTCCTATCCTTAAAGTTTTTTATAAGTTCCAAACGGGTTCTATCTAAGTCTTCAATTAGGCTATAATCACCTAAATTTATAAGATCTGAAATTTGTTTTGAAAGTTTTTCAATTTCATTTAATTCAGAGTTATCTTTTAGATATTGCTGTTCTAACATTGTTATGCATTCTTAATTTGCATATTATTCCATGCAGATAATATCTGATCTAACGCTTTTTTTGCTTTTATAATGCCGTCATTAATGGATTTTGTAAATCCAGATATAATTTGGACACGGCAATACTCATAGAGCTGAAATAATCCAGTTGCTATTTTTCCACCTTTATCAAAATCAAGACTTGTTTGAAGACTGTAAATAGTTGTAAGAGATCTCGTTACGTTTTTTGAAATTGATTTTTGTAATGATAACAAATCACCACTTTGTTGTTTAATATCTAACTGTTTTTTCTTTTCAATGTCTTCACTTAAGATTTGCATTGTTCTGCTTAATTCTTGGAGAATAAGTTTTACAACTTCATAAGGATTTTTTTGTAAATCACCTGATTTAACTACCTTCTTATATACATCTAAGACACTAGAATTTGTTGTCATATCACTCAAACTTGCAAAAAATTAAAATATTTATATAATATAGTAATGTTAGCTACTAATACTTATCCTATTAATAATCATAATCAGTATTCTATAAATACTTATAATACTAATATGAGTGATAAACTTGCAAACAACATGCCAAATGGTTTGCTAAGAGTTGCGGAAACTCAAATAAATAGGAATATTGAAAATAACTTAAAAAATACAAATCTTAGACAAATTTATGCGCCTAAATTATCACCCTCAAATGGTTCATTAACAGAGAGCTTCCTTAAGTCCAGATCAAACATGTCACCAGTTTACAGATTTAATGAAGCTGCAACTAAATATCAAATGACAAGCGTTGCACCTACATTTCTGAAGCAAATAAAAAATAACGTAGATCTCGTCATATAAATAAAGATCAAAAACTGACTATATTATATATACATCAAATTATACTGTTAATTATCAAATTGATTTCGTTTTATTGACTATAAGTTTATTGTGAATGTCATTTTAAACTTAAAATTACAAAACCATTACTAATTATTTATGGATTTCTGACATTTTAGTAACCTCTAAAAATCAAGAATATGGCAGTATTTTCAGATAATTGACAAAATTTTATTCACTTTTAGCTACTATTATTTTTAGTTAAGCTATTGATATATATAACTTTATTTTTTCATTGATGCGTTAAGTCTATTTTTTTAAAAATTGGCATAATCATTGCAGAATTACTCCGAATTAAGGAGAATTAAAAATGCCATCAATTAACTCTAATACTAGTGCATTGTACGCAGTAAATGCTTCTAGGAAAACTGACAGAGATATGGACACATCAATGCAAAGGCTATCAACTGGCCTTAGAATTACCAATGCAGGTGATGACGCATCAGGGGCAGCTATTTCTGATAGAATGACAGCCAACATCAAAGGTATTGAACAATCTATAAGAAATGCTGGTGATGTTATCTCAATGGCTCAAGTTTCCGAAGGCGCTTTAGGAGAGGCCTCTAGTACACTTCAAAGAATTCGTGAACTGGCCATTCAATCGGCATCAGACGTAATGAGTGCAACTGAGAGAAACTATATTCAAACTGAGGTAAGTCAGTTACTAGCAGAATTTGATAGAGTTACAAAAGATACTACTTTTAATGAAATTAATGTACTTGATGGCTCCTTTGCAAGTAGAACATTTCAAATAGGAATTAAAAAAGGTGAAGCAGCATCAGTTTCTGTAGGTTCTATGAGAATTGATCAATTAGGTGCATACCAACAATCAACAGATGTTGACAGTACAGATTTTGATGCATCAACTGGTGCTAAACTTGTTGCAAGCGCATCAGTTGTAAACCATGTTGAAGCAGACACTGTAACTATTTCAGGTCAGTTGGGTAGTGCTAACGTCACAATTACTGCAGGTGAGACAGCAAAAGAAATTGCCACAAATATCAATAATGTATTTGAAAGCACTGGCGTTGATGCCAGTGCGTCTACACAATTAAAATTTGAAGGCTTAGCGTCTTCTGGAAACACAGGCGTTGTTAGCGTCTCTTTTGATTTGTACGGATCAAACAGTACTGCCGTTACTATTTCAAGTTCAGTTAATCTTGGGGCTACTGTAGGCGCGTCTAACTTTACAGAATTAAGAGACAGTATAAATGCCTATACAGCTCAAACTGGTGTTGAGGCTGTTCTTGCAACAGACTTTTCATACTTATACCTTACACAGCCAGAAGGTTACGATATCAAAATAGCAGATATTGATTTTGATATGGAAACAGCTTCTAGTGCAAATGCTACCACATTAGGTGCAGCCGCTGCTGTTGGAGATACAACAATTACAGTTGCAGACTCCACTGGCATGGCTGCCGGGGATTTGGTTACTGGCGTAGGTATTGCTCCAGGCACAACTATTTCTAGCGTAACTAATGGAACAACCATTGTTATAAATACAGCTGTAGAGACAGCTATGGCAAACTCTGCAGCAATTACTGTTGGTGCAGACAGAGTATTCAAAGTTACAGGAATGAGTGAAGACTTAGCTACCGCTGGTTATCAAGCTGATTTATTTGACAAAAACCATATTAGTGGCGTACATGACTCAGTTATAGTTACAGGTCAGATAACAATGGCTTCGAGTAAACAATTTACAGTTAATGGTGATATAACAAAAGGTCTATTCACAACCAATCCAGGTGCCGCAACTTTAAATAAGTTGTCTGGAATAAGCGTACTTACAAGGCAAACATCAACTGATACTCTCGTTGTTCTAGACAAGGCCATGGACAGAATAAATCTTGAACGTGCTAAGCTTGGTGCAATTATGAGTAGAATGGAAAAAGCAGTTGATAACTTATCAAATGTTGCCATGAATACAACCGCTTCAAAAGGAAGAATAGTTGACGCTGACTTTGCATTAGAATCAGCAAACTTAACAAGAGCTCAAATTCTTCAGCAATCCGCCACAGCTATGATTGCGCAAGCAAGTAAGTCAATGCAGACTGTATTAGAATTATTACGTTAATTAAATTTGAATAAAAAAAACCCCCACTAAGTGGAGGTTTCCTTTAAAGATTTTTTTAAAAGTTTTACCCTTGAAGTAAAGCCAAGATACTTTGCTTGGAAGTATTAGCTTGAGCTAGCATAGAAGTCGCAGCCTGTGTCAATATCTGAGCTCTTGTCAACTTACTAGTCTCCTGAGAAAAGTCAGCATCTCTGATATTAGACATAGAGCCTTCAACATTCGTTGCTACATTTGTTAAGTTAGAAATCGTGGAGTCTAACCTATTTGATATAGCACCTAGATCTGCTCTAGACTGGTTAATTTTATTAATTGCACCATCAAGAACCGTTATCGCAGCCTCTGCATTAGCTGCAGTACCTAGAGATATTGCTGACACAGCACTTAGACTACCTGTATTAGAAGCAGTTGTCTCAAAAAAGTTTTGTAAAGTAGTGGTATTACTAGTTGTTGCTGTAAAAGATTTGTGAGAATTTAGTGTTAAATGACCAGTAACCGCTACTGCTACTTTAGCTGAAGTAGTATCTGTTAATACAACATTGGTTGCTGTTGCAGTTGTAGTCGCTTCATCTTTGTCTAATGCAGTTGCTGTCAATGTAGTATCATTAACGCTAGTATCATAAGCAGAAATTAAGATATCTTCTCCTGTAGAATGTGTTAAGATTACATCTGTATTAGCAGTACTTAACATCTCAGCAGTAATACCAGTAGTACCAGCAACTGCATTGATAGCATCCTTAAGAAGTCTGAGGTCAGAAACATCAGTAATAGAAGCGCTTATGCTTGCTGAACTTGATCCATTACCAAGAGTAAATGCTACATCAGTTACTGCAGACAATGATCCTAATTTGAGTTTTGTAACTGCGGTTGCAGTAACACCAGTATCAGCAGTTTTAGCATTTATATTAGCAGCTGCTGTTGCAGCTGAGGAATTTGCAGCATTTGTAATTGTTGCCGATCCAATATAACCACTTACAGTTACAGTATGTGAAGCAATAGTATCTGCAGCACCATCTACAATACCAGAAACTCCATTTGCCTGATAGTTTCCAATTGAGCTAGACTTAGCATTATCAATTGAGTAAGTTACTTTTTCATTCTCATTTGCGCCTAGTTGGAATTGTTTTGATGAAAAAGTTCCATCTAAGATTTTAGCACCGTTCCATGTTGTTTGGTTAGCAATTCTATCTATTTCAGCAATTAGTTGAGTAGCTTCTGCATTTAAGAAAGTTCTATCAATAGCTTGATTGGTATCATTTGAAGATTGAACAGCCAGCTCTCTCATTCTTTGAAGTATATTCAAAGTCTCAACGTGAGCTCCTTCTGATGTATCAATCAATTTTTGTGAGTCAGTCGCATTTCTAATAGCTTGTGATACACCCCTTACTTGAGCTTCCATTTTACTTACGATTGCCATACCAGCTGCATCGTCTTTTGCACTATTAATTCTTAGTCCTGAAGACAATCTCTCAATTGAGGTATCTAATTCTCTTCCAAACTTTGCCATATTAGCTGCAGAAACAACTGCACCCATATTTGTATTTACACTACTCATTTATATCTCCTTAAAGATTTTGTTTTTATCTAAAAGGAAATACGACCTATATAAAATTTGTTTAATTTTTTATTTTTATTTTTGTTTATTTGTCACTATTCCATGAATCCATCATATTTGTTAGATAGTCCCCAGTGGATTTCAAACTAGTAACAGCAGACTCCATTGAAGAAAATTGTTTCTTATACCTTACAGTTAATGCCTCTACCTTTTCATCGACGTCTGCCAAATCTATATTCAAATCAAGTAAGTCACTAGCTACTGTATTTTCCGTTTTCTTTAATGTTCCCGATGAAGAAAGACTTAAATCTATATATTCCGTAAGCTGATCAATTAAACTTTTTCCGAAATATACATATGCGCTAGATATAGTCTCAGATTCAGTGATTTTAATACCACCAGTATTTTCTGCAATTCCACTTGATAAATAATAAGTGTTGCCAGAAGCGTCTGTGGTAGATGTCATTGCAATACCATCAAGTTTCACGGTACTAGAATCATTGACATATGAATATTTGCCAGGTGTCGGACTAGAAGTTGCGCTTGATCCTTCAACTTTTAAATAAGAAGAACTAGATGAAAACATTGTTGTAAAAATAGCATCAAAAACAGATGAATCTAAATCTAATTGTGAATTGAAAGTTTTCTCATTAATAGTGAGCGTTCCATCCATTTCGGTTCTAACGCCTAATTCGGACAAATATAAGCTTTTATCGCCATAACCAACGATTGCACCTGTTGTGATAGAACTAATTTTATTTACTACATTCTTTACCGCAACATTTTTTGCTAGAGGACCAGCTTCAATAGTATCTGAGCCTTGCCTTGTGAGTTCGTTCAAGGTTGTTCGAGTACTATTTAAAACATCAACAAATTCTTTTAACGAAGTAAGCGCAGTTGCTTTATCAAGCTGAGAAGAAACTCTACAGGAGCTAGTGGTTGTGGCTGTTAAATCAAATTGATAACCATCAAATAGATCTGTAATTGAATTTGAAGATCTAGCAACGCTAACACCATCTATAATTAAAGAAGCATCCGTAGCTGCTGTTTTTTGATGCGTTGCATTATCAGAAGTTGTATCAAAAGTTGATAAACCAGTGTCACTTACATTTTCAGAAACCGTCATCTTAATTGCATTATTAACACCCGTATCAGTTCTAACAACCAGAGAATATGTTCCATCACCCTTATTTAAGATACTTGCGTTAACACCGGTGATACTATTTAAACTAGTGGCAATACTAGTTAGAGTTCCTGTTCCTGATCCTATTGTTAAGGTTGAACTTGTACTAGCAGTATTAGGCCCAAAATCAGAGGCTACATGACCAATTTTAACATTCCCTGTCCCAACAGTCGAGCCAGGAGTTATGCTTGTAACGGATTTAAATACTTTAGTTGTAGTAACAGCAGCTCCACTACTACCGCCAGTAATGGTTTCTGTTATAGCATTTCCAGCCATATCTTTTCCCACAATTGTAAATGAGGTAGATGACTGATCACCGCCTGGTTCAGTTGCAATCCTTATGACTCCTCCTAGATTAGAGTGTGCAATGGGAGTTCCTAAAGAAGTCGATGCTGTGACTGTTGTCGTATTATCAAATAAGGAATCATAATCAGTTGCTGTACCATTTGTAATCCAGTTTCCAAAATCAACGGAAATAGTTCCACTTCCAATAATCTGAGAAGTAGATGTAAAACCTGTAAACTCTAATGTCTGTGGAGTTGCTAAGGTTGACACTGTAACATCAGAACTAAATGCTTTAGCAACAGAAGGGTTTGTAACAGAAATAGTATTTAACGTACTAGCGCTAGATGTAGATAGTTTTGTTTTATTGGCTAATGCTGATGCATTTGTTTTAAGAAGATTTAACTCACTAGCCACAGTACCTAAAGATGAAATTTCTAGGGTTTTAGCATCTACGTCAGCGTTAATTTTATCTTTTTCAGGAGCTGTTTCAGCTTCAACAAGGCTATCAACAATTTGGGTTATATTTAGTCCACTACCGCCTTGATTGATTGCACTTAAATAATCTACTGCCATATTATAAACTTTTTAATAAACTCATTATTAGTAATTACGTCTATTTTAATGCAAATTTAATGCCCAACTTTATAGTTTTGTTTTTTTGTTGAAATTGGTATGATAGCTTATGATTAAAGTTAAAAATCAGCTGTTTAACTTAATAACATCAAATGTAGCCCTCGTATTTGTAGCTATATTTACAGGTTTAATTGTTTCCTGTGTAGCACAAATTTTTATGTACTCAGGTAAAAAAGTATTTGAATTATTAAGATCAGATGTTCCTTATGATTTTCTTAACTTTGTTTTATTTGACCAACAATATAATTTTGTTCCCCTAATAATTGGTATTTTAGCTGCTATATTGATTGGATTATTGATAAAATATCAAAAAATTGATCGCTTTCATGGACCAGCAGACACTATTTATGCAGCCCATCAAATTGATGGACAATTAGACGTTCGAAAAGGTTTCCTATCTACATTAACCTCTCTTATTTCAATTGGAGGTGGAGCTTCTGTTGGTATTTATGGACCATTAGTGCATTTTGGAGGCACTTTTGCTGCCTTCATGAGAAGGCAAAAATTTATTCCTAAAATACCCCATGACATAATTATTGGAAGTGGTGTGGCAGCAGCTATTTCTGCTGCTTTTGGCGCTCCTTTGGCAGGAATACTTTTTGCCCACGAAGTTATAATCAGGCATTTTTCAAAAAAAGGTGTAGCTGCGATTGCCTTATCGTCTGTCTCAGCTAATTTTTTAGCTGTAGAGTTAGGCATGGTAACATATCCGCTTAGGTTTGAAGAAAATAACTTTGAATTAATAAACTCTATTCCTGGCTTAATAGTAATAGGCATCATTTCAGCCTTTGCTGCTCTTTTTTTTATGAAATCATTATTATATTCGGGAGTATTATCCTCAAAAATAAATATAGCAGCTCATTATAAACCAATTATTCCTGGCATACTTTGCGGACTATTTGGTATTTTTTTACCTATTGTCATTGGATTAGGATCAAGCGGTATTATGAGTTTTATAACTCTAGAGAATAGTTTCTTATTCTTGCTCACTATACTCGTAATAAAAATAATATTAACCTCTTCATGTATAGGTTTTGGTTTGTTTGGAGGTATTTTCTCGCCAGCACTATTTGTTGGCGCAGCAACAGGTGCTTTAATTTATAACGTTCCATTTCTAGGTAATGATCTTAACTTACTTTCTATCTTTGCCGTTAGCGGAATGGCCGCTGTCTCAAGTTCAGTCATAGGTGCTCCTATTACCGCTATCATCCTTGTATTAGAGTTAACCGGCTCCTATAATTACGCTATTGTTGCCATGCTTCCCATAGGTATATGTAATTTAATTACCTACCTCTCATTTGGGTCAAGTTTTTTTGATGTACAACTAAAAAACAGAAAAATATTAATTGATGAAGGAAGAGAATATATTTTATTAAGTCAAACTAAAATATTGAATTATATCGATCAAAATTATAGCAAGCTTGACAAAGAGATAAATACTGATGCTGCTATAAAAATTCTACAAAAAAATAATACAACAGAGGGTTATTTTGTAGATAATAATAAAAATTATTTAGGAAAAATTAATTTAATCAATCTTATAAATTCGAAATCTTCTAAAGCATTTTCACTAAGAGACAAAAAACACATTATACTAAATCCAGATCAAAGCATTTTGGAAACAATAGAAAAACTCTCAGACTTTGTTGGGGAAAGTATACCTATAGTCAACACAGAAAACAATAAAATGCTAGGTATTATATCTGAAAACGATATTTTAGATGCCTATATTAAACTTTCCAATGAGATAAAAAATATAGAAAAAAAATAATTAGAATTTTTTTCTAAACCTTTTTCACGCATGTCGTTTAGTTATATGAACTTAATTCGAGGAGCCTACTATGAATTTTCATGCTATGATGAAAGAATATAAAACTATTGATGTTCAATCAAAACTTGAAAAAGACAATCCTCACGAGTTCATTAAAATCGTTTTGAATGAACTACTAACCAATATGAAAACTTTATCAATGGCTTTAAAAGAGGGGCCAAAAGTATCAAGTGTTAAATCTCGAGCCTTTAGTCAATCTCTAGCGTCCATTATGGTTTTACAATCAAGTCTAGATTTTGAGAATGGTCAGCCTATTGCAGGCAATCTCAATGATCTTTATAATTATTGTAGAACTGAAATAATTAAATGTTACAAAGAGCAGACAACTGAGGGTTTGGAGTCTTCTATATTAGTAATCACTGATATATTTGAGGCTTGGGTAGAGATAAGTAATTCTGTATAATTAATATGCAATTATACTAATTGAAATTAAGTGTTTATTGTAATAAACTGTTATTTTAACTGAACAGAAATAATTAAATGCCTAATTTTTGTCCTGAATGGGTTTTCCAAATATGTGTTGCTAAAACAGCCGCAGATTTCTTATCGTCAAATAATAGCATAAATATGATTGGTAAAAAATTTGCTTCTGGATTATCAGAGCATTATGATGAAGTAAAATTTGAAGAGATAGCTGAAACATCCGAGGCAATCTTAGGTTTTTTATCTGAGATTAATGCTGGAGAAGAGTCTGTTAATTATATCAATGATTATATTTTTCATAGGACATGTTTTGCTGCAAACGGAAACCCTAGAAAAATTAAAAGTATGTTCTCAAGTGAACTTGATGGAACCAAAACAAAAGAATATAATTATAAACAGTCTTTGAAAAATTTTAGAGCTGCTACTTTTAGTATAAAAAATGGAGTTTTTGAAAAAGCGCCACCTGGCTGGGTGATTACTGATGTTGAAGATGTTGATTGGTTAGGTGAACTTTTTTCACAAGATGTAAATTTTTCAGATGTTTAAAAAATCTATCTTATAAATTCAAATAAATTTAAATTAGATATCTTTACAAATGCTTGTTGACTTGCCTGCAAACTAGTCATCATAGTCTGCATCTCAGTTACAAGTTTGGCAAGATCGGCATCCCCAATCTTACTCATATCTTTTTGTATAGCGATATCTCTTTCATTGAGTGTTTCCTTTTGTCTTTCAAGCAAATTTAGTCGAGCTCCTACCTTACCCCTGAAATTTGCAATATGAACTTGAGTTTCCGAAATATTATTTAGTTGAGAAGAAGTAAGTTGATTTGTATCATATAAAGTCTGAGACCTTCCTATAGTACTTCCTGTAGAGTCGATTGCATTCAAAGTTATAAAAGATGTAGGAGATTTTTCAGCATTTTCTATACCCTCTATTTCAAGGTTTTCTATCTTAATTAAACCTTCTTGATTACTTATAAGTTTTATCTTTCCTTCATTTTCTGAAAATGAAGCGGTAATTCCTATATCAGCTGCATTTATTTTAGTTATAATATCAATAGGATCATCACCAATTAGCTCAGAAGAGATAGAGGCTGTACCCTCATTACCTGTGATATCAAAGGACCAATTTCCATAATTGTTGTTTGTGATTTCTATTTCTGCACTAGTTGGAGCTTCTAAGGCATATACAGCTTGAGCGGCAGTTCTAATTGAATTTGACATGTTTTCAAATAAAGTAAACATAGAAATTGGCTTATTATTTCCTACTTTTATATTTTGGAATAAAGAACCACCGTCAAGATTGGTTTCAACAACCATACTCTCAGACACTGCTAATGACGTAACCCCCCTATCGCCTTTATAATTAATTTTTCCAGATATATCCTTCACAAAAGGTTGAGTTTTAGATTTATATCCACTGAAAAGGAATACTCCACTTGCGTCTTGTTGGTTAGCTAAACCAAAAGCCTGTTCTTTTAGTTGGTCCATTTCTATCGCAATAGCTTCTCTATCAGATGCTCCTAATACATCACTAGAGGCTTGTATCATTAACTCATTAGCTCTAACCATTAAACTGGTTAAGTTTTCTAAATTTACATCTATATTTTTCATACGAGAGTCAGAGGTATTAACATTTTTGATATATTGATCAATTTGTTCTTTTACTACCTTCATTCCAGATAATTCTACAGACCCAACTGGATCATCTGATGCAACTAATATATTTTTACCACTAGAAATTTTACCTTGAAGACTCTGGAGTTCAGAGTTAATTTCAGAAAATTGGTTAACTTGCTGTTGGTTAAATAATTTACTACTAATCTGCATAAAAAACTCTCTTAAAGAGGATTAAACAACCTCAATTAATGTTTGAAACAATTCTTTAGCAGTTTGCAATATTCGTGCCGAAGCTTGGTAAGCTTGCTGATACTTAAGTAGATTTGCGGCCTCCTCATCTAAGTTTACACCTGCAAATTCACTTTCACTTCCTTCGGCAGCCTCCATATTACTTTTAGCAGCTGATAAAGAAAGTTTGTTAGCTTGAACATTTGATCCAACTTTAGCTAATGTAGTACTAAAAATTTCTTGAAAATTACCTTTTCCTTTTTGGTTTTCATCTTCCATTTGCAAGTTAATCATATTCATAATATTTCTAGAATCACCAGTTCCAGATTTATTTTCGGATAAAGCGAATGTATTTTCTACTAATGGTTGTTCAGAAAATTGAAATTTATTCCCATTAAACTCAAAAACTCTATTTTGATCGAGAATTCTTGTAGCTATTGAATGACCACTTGCTTTTTCAAAAATTTCTACTTTGTTAGAATTAATGGCATCAACCTTAATTGTTAGCTCAGGTTCAATTAATTCACTGATATTTTCTTGAAAATCAAAATCAGAACT
>CAKZQZ010000111.1 GCA_937142855.1 uncultured Alphaproteobacteria bacterium
TGCAACCTTTTCTTAATCAAGATTGATCTTTGGTCAGGGGGTGGTCTGCCCATTGACCGTAGTACATGGAACACTGACTAGGGTTAAATGATGGGTTGACGAAGATGGACAGCTATTCTTATAGGCTTTGTAGGAGTTTTAATTATTTTAAGTCTTGGCAGTTACTAGTTTTTTTTATTTAGGAGCCTATACCACAAAAAGATTTTTTGTGGCTGTTGACAATGTGTATACTAAATTCAAGCTCACATTTTCTAATGGTTAAAACATTACAAGTTGGTGAGGCATCAGTTATACAACCTTTCTCTTATCTTCAATTAGTATTTGGTTCAATTACTGGAGTAATGGTTTTTTCAGAAAATATAGATTTGATAATTATATTAGGAGTAATAGTTGTTATTGATTCTAGTTTATTTACAACGTGGTGTGAACGTAAGAAAAAAGGATTGGTTTGCGCAAATAAATGTGTTTGACATTTATTTGCTTACATGGGCTAATTTAACTAAAAAGGATGCAGTATGGCATATCAATTTAGTGGAAAAACTTCAGATAAATTTCCAATTCCTAAAACTATGAAGGCATGGGTTTTAGGTGACCCTGACAATCTATCATTAGTTGATAAACAAGTTGAAATGCCAAATAAAGCAGAAGTTTTAGTCAGAATAGATGCGGTTGCTATTTGTGCCACAGATCTAGATGTAATAAGCCATGGTCCACCTGCTATGATTGAAGGAGGTTTACCATTTAATAAAAATTTTACACCAGGGCATGAATATATGGGCACTGTAGTAGCTTTGGGGCCTGCAGTAGATGAATTTGAAATTGGGGATAGAGTTACTGTTGAAATTCACTCTGGATGCGGACAATGCAAGAGATGTCGTATGGGCATGTACACTTCTTGTCATAATTATGGATTGAACTATGGAGACGTTAACAAAGGTCATAGAGCTAATGGGTTTACGACCGATGGAGGTTTTAAACAATATGCAGTCAATAACATAAATACATTAATAAAAATTCCAGATGATATGTCAGATGAAGAGGCAACTTTGGTTGTAACAGCTGGAACAACCATGTATGGCTTGACAGAATTAGGAGGATTAATTGCAGGCGAAAGTGTAGTTGTGATTGGCCCTGGGCCAATTGGGTTGCTTGGGGTTGCCGTTGCAAAAGCACTTGGAGCAGGTCCAGTAATACTTATAGGCACAAGAGATAGTCGCTTAGAAATTGGTAAAAAACTTGGTGCTGACTATATTTTAAATGTTAAAAATGAAACTGATGTTGTTAAAGCAGTTAAAGATATTGTAGGCACAAAAGGTACTGATTACGTAGTAGAATGTGCTGGCACTGAGCAGGCACTCAATGACGCAATAATGATGACAAATAGGGGTGGTAAAATATGTTTAGCAGCATTCCCTCACAAGCCAATCAGTATCAATATACCTCACATGGTTATAAATAATATTTAT
Organism: uncultured Alphaproteobacteria bacterium; assembly: GCA_937142855.1. GTDB lineage: Bacteria > Pseudomonadota > Alphaproteobacteria > Puniceispirillales > Marisalimonadaceae > Marisalimonas. Next base: position 1,467 of record CAKZQZ010000111.1, read on the forward strand.
ATGTATGGTATTAGGGGTGAAGGTAAAAGTGCAACTCATAGAGCAATGGAGTTCATGAAACAGAAAAGATTTGATGCAAGTTTAGTCCATACTCATACTTTTAATCTAGATGAATTACCTAAGGCACTAAAGTATGCAAGAGAAAGAATTGATAATGCTATTAAAATAGTTATTAAACCTTGGAGTTAATAAATTTGATAATATTACCTTAAATTATTGTGTTTAAAATAATGCATTTGGAAGAAATGTTGCGATTTCTGGGAAAATAATAATAGCTACCATACAAATAAGCATGATCATCCAATAAGGAGTAGAGCTTTTAAAAATTGACATAACTTGTACATTATCACCCTCTCCATGAATTGCAGCTTTTACTGTATAAACAAGTAAACCAAATGGTGGGGTGAGTAATCCAGCTTCAATAGCAATAATGCCAATAATAGCAAAAGCAATTGGGTCATACCCAATTTTCATTGCAATAGGAGCAAAAATAGCTGCCGTTAAAAGCATTATTGAAATTGAATCGATAATCATGCCTAACAAAAACCAAATTAAGACCATAACGCCAATGATCATCCACGGTTCCATCCCAGAATCTAGAAATAATCCCTCTATTGCGTTTGCCATACCGGTCATAGCTAGTGTTCGTGAATAAAGGGCTGCTGTAACAAGTAACAAAAGAATTGGCGCTGATGTTCTACCGACCGATAAAATAGCATCTATAATATCACGAAATCTCATTCCTTTAATAATACCTAAGGACAATCCTATAATAGCACCAGCACCAGCTCCTTCGGTTGGCGTAAAAAAACCACTTAAAATCCCACCAAGAACAGCTAAAATAACAAAAAGTATACCAGCTAGACTAATAAAGAATTGTGGAATGGAAACTTCATTTTTTTTATCTTTAATTA
>CAKZQZ010000112.1 GCA_937142855.1 uncultured Alphaproteobacteria bacterium
GTGTTGATTATTCGCAAGCAGAGATTTGGCACGAGCATAAAACAAAAACATATTTTTTTGATTATGAATCTGGTGTTTTATGTTGTTGCCCGAATAATAAGATGTTAATAACTGATTCATCGTTAAGCCCAAAAGAATTAAAATCTCCAGATTTTTTAAGAGTTTATAAAGATAGCGATGCTCCAGATAGGATAAGCCATGAAACTGATAATCGCTTTGGCGGTAGCGATAATTTTAATTATGAAAAAGAATAGTTTATGAAAAATACCATTGAAATAATTTTAGAAGAGTTTTTAAACGAACGTTTTTTAAACCTCACGGGTAATGAGGAAAAAAGTGAATACCTTGATGAGGTATGGGACATGATAGAACTATCCTATGCCTATATTGGGGGGCCTAAAGGTGCTACAAAGAGGGCTTAATTGCTGCAAGTGGGCTTTGGAAATTAGTTAGAAAGGATGGGAAAATAGTTGCATCAGCAATTTACAAGAAAAGTCCTTATAACGATTATGAAGATAGAAAAGGTATGTATTATGCAACAGATGGGAGTTCATTAGGAAAACAATGGTTAAAAAAAATTATTGAGGAGGATGCATTAGGTGACAGGATATGGGGAGAAGTTTCTGGTAAATTGGCTGGCTTGTTGAAGAAGTATGGTTTTAAATTTCAATCAAATGAATATGCAAAATAAAGACATTGAATTAGACCCAGATGGTATTCATTATTATAGAAAATTAAGTAATTCAACTGAAAAGGTGAAAAAGGCGTTGATTGGGAATGTTGAAAGGGCTTTAAGGTTACGGGAGAAAAGTTAATTAATCTCCATTCTTACAGATGAATTTTCTTTTATAAAGATTTTCATTATGTTTTTAACATAAATATTTATATTTAAAACACAGTGAAAATTTATATCAAGGAATCTCAAGTTTTAAAGGAATATATATCAAATAATGAAGTATCCTTGCTTAGATATTTTGAGATGTCAGAAGAAGATCATAAAAGAAACTTACCTTACGCATATCATTATTTAGTGGATGAAATTTTAGAAAAAGACATTGAGGATACGCTTGGATATGTTGAGCAAATAGATGGAACTGAGGAGTTTGATCGATTAGCGGATACTATGTATAAAATGATTAAAAATTATAAAATGCCAATTTCTCAGGATGAATATCCTGCTTGGACGTTTTTTGATTTACATGGTATAGTAAAAAATCAATGGATGATACATTTCACAGAGTATGCTGAAGACATTGCTAAAGATGGCTTTACACATGGAGTTTATGATATTGAAAGATTAGGAATAACATCTAGTGTCAGTGATTTTGAGAAAAAATATGGTGGGTATAATTTTGCATATGATGTGAATGATTATAAGAGATATTATAGGGATAGGTGGTCAAACAAATATGGCAGTGAAGCTGTGTTATTTAGATGTTCTGGAGTTGAGCTTTGGCATCATGGAGATGAAGAGCCACAGATAATATTTTGGGGAGATAGGGCAAAAAACATAATTCCTATTACTGAGTGTGGTGAAGAAGCACCTTACTGTGTAACATCTGTGAAAACTGGCAATATAATTTACGAGGGAGAATTTGAAGAAGTTGTAGATTGGGTATTGGCGAATTATAATCAATATAGAAAACATTTACATAAATGAAATACAATAATTTTTTAGGCTATCATTCTTCTAACTCATCT
>CAKZQZ010000113.1 GCA_937142855.1 uncultured Alphaproteobacteria bacterium
AAAATAAATATTATTTTACAACCAACAATTTTTATTAAATTTCTAATCAAATTTTATCTTTTTACCTCAGGTATAAGGTCTTTAAGAGCAAGCATAAGATAAATTATATGATTAATAGAATCAAATTTTATATTAGGTAACAAGAATTAGGTTGTTATGTAAAAGGAGCTTTAGTAGCGTATTTATAGTTTAAAAAAAGAATTCATAGAATGCATTATAGTTTTTTAGAAATATTGAAAAAAGGCCTAACTAATAATAAAGGTTGGGAAAAAACTTGGAAAAATCCTCAAATTAAAAAACAATATGATGTCATTATAATTGGTGGAGGTGGACATGGGCTTGCAACTGCTTTCTATTTGGCTAAAGAATTCAATATCAAAAATATTGCTGTTTTAGAAAAGGGCTGGATAGGAGGTGGCAATGTTGGACGAAATACTACTATTATTCGTTCAAACTATCTCTTGAATGAAAATGAAGCTTTTTATGAGTTTTCTCTAAAATTATGGGAAACACTCGAGAAGCAAATTAATTATAACGCAATGGTAAGTCAAAGAGGCGTTTTAAATGTTTTTCATTCAGACGCTCAGAGAGACTCATTTGTTAGACGTGGTAATTCCATGATTATCAATGGTGCAGACGCAGAGATCTATGATGTAAAAAAAATAAAATCTATTTATCCTTTTCTTGACTATGATAATCCCCGATTTCCAATTAAGGGTGGTTTATTTCAAAGACGTGGTGGAACAGTGCGTCATGATGCAGTTGCATGGGGGTACGCACACGCTGCTGATCAGTTAGGTGTTGATATAATCCAGAACTGTGAAGTAAATGGTTTTAAGTTCAAGGCTGGAAAATGTCTAGGAGTAGAGACTAGCAAGGGGTTTATAGAAGCCAAAAAAGTTGGCTGTGCTGTTGCAGGATCTTCTAGTTTGCTTATGTCTAAAGCAAACATGAAACTTCCTATTGAAAGTCATGTTTTACAGGCATTTGTAAGTGAGAGTTTGAAGCCAATTATTCCTGGCGTGATTACTTTTGGAGCTGGTCATTTTTATATCTCACAATCTGATAAAGGTGGATTTGTTTTTGGAGGAGATATAGATGGTTATAATTCTTATGCACAAAGAGGAGGCTTAGATACGCTTGAAGATGTTTGTGAGGGTGGATTAGCTTTAATGCCGATTATTGGAAAAGCAAAACTTCTTCGTATGTGGGGTGGCATAATGGATATGAGTATGGATGGTTCACCTATTATTGATAAAACCCATATTGAAGGTTTGTACTTAAACGCTGGATGGTGTTATGGCGGGTTTAAAGCTACCCCTGCTTCAGGATGGTGTTTTGCTCATTTATTAGCAAAAGAGTACTCCCATAGTTTATCTGAAAACTTTCGATTAGATCGATTTAAAAATGGTTATATGATTGATGAAAAGGGCCAAGGTGCTCAACCAAACTTACATTAGAGTATTATTAAATGATTATTAATCATCCATTATTAGGACCTAGGGATATTAGCGAGTTTGTATATTTAGGTGATGCATCTTTGTTGAAAAGACCCAGTTGGGACGGTAATAAATCAGAGGAAAAATTTTACGAATACCTATATCTTAGAGATAATGTAGCAGGAATCCATAAGGAGTTATGGTTTCATCAATATGGAGATAGAAGTTGGTTAATTGTGACTAGAAATACTATTTCACATGAAATCACCAAAGTTGAGCTTGCAACTGATATTTCGAAGAAGTTGGCAAAATCAAATGAATAAATTTACAAGAATAAATTCTTCTTTGTTAGAAAAGAATATAGAAATAAATTTTGAGTTTAACGGGGCAAAATATAAAGGTTTTCAAGGCGACACGCTTGCTTCTGCGTTGCTGGCCAACAACATCATTTTAATTGGGAGGTCATTCAAATATCATAGACCTAGAGGCATAGTTTCCAGTGGATCTCATGAACCCAATGCTTTAGTTGAAATCATGTATAAGGACTTTGCTGAACCAAATATAAAGGCGACAACAGTTGAATTATATGATGGATTGAAGGCTAAAAGTCAGAATTGTTGGCCTTCAGTTAAATTTGATTTGATGTCAATAAACGACAAATTCTCAAATTTTATTGGCGCAGGTTTTTATTATAAGACTTTTATGTGGCCTTCTTCTTTCTGGGAAAAACTATATGAGCCTTTAATAAGAAAAGCTGCTGGACTGGGTAAGCTCTCGCAAAGTAAAACAAAAAGAAACTCTGAAAAAGGATTTCTTCATACCGATTTGCTAATTATTGGATCTGGCCCTGCAGGTCTAATATCTGCTTATATTGCAGGTTTGTCGGGTGTTAGGGTTCTGCTTGTTGAAGAGGATTTTATTTATGGTGGCAGTCTAAATAACGAAAGTTTTTATATATCTGATATGCACCCTCAAGCTTGGGTTAAATTTATTTTAAAGAGTATAAAAAAACTTTCAAATGTAAGAATTATGAAAAGAACCTGTGTATTTGGAATGTTTGATCACGGAACTTTTGGTGCACTCGAAAAATTAAAAGATTCTAAAATTGAGCAAATATTTTGGAAAATAATATCAAAAAAAGCTTTGTTATGCTCTGGGTCTTTAGAAAGGTTAATTCCGTTTCAAAATAATGATCTACCAGGAATAATGCTCTCCGCATCAATTCGAAGTTATATTAATAGGTGGGGAATAAAAAATTTTAGTGATGTATTATTATTTACAAATAATGATGACGCCTATTCAACTGCAATTGACTTAATTGAAAATGGTATTAACTGCATAGGTGTAGTTGATGTCAGAGAAAACCCTCGAACTTTTGACTCAAGAATTAAGGTTTACAAAAATTCTCAAGTTATAAATGCTAGAGGTAAATTATATCTTCAAGGCGTTGATGTAATTAACAAAGATGGCAATACCAAACATATAAAATGTAGATATTTGGGCATTTCAGGGGGTTGGAATCCTAATATACAAATTAGCTGCCATACAGGTGTAAAGCCAAATTGGAATGAAAAAATTCACGCATTTGTTCCAGGAAAAAATAATATTTCTACTCATTTAAAAGCTAGTGGATCCGCTAATGGAATATTTACTTTTAATGAGTGTATTTTAGATGCTGAAAAAAATGTAATAGCAATATTACGTGATTTTAAAATTAAACCTAAAAAATACCAACTGCCTTTAATAGGCAAGCAAGCTTCAGATATAAGTCCTTTCTGGTATGTTAATTATGGATCTAAAAGAAAATGGGTGGATTTGCAAAATGACGTAACTGTTAAAGATATTGAGATGGCTTATCTCGAAAACTTTAGATCTGTTGAGCATCTAAAAAGATATACAACTTTAGGTATGGGCACAGACCAAGGAAAAACCTCTAATGTAACTGGTCTGGCTATACTGGCTTCTTTATCAAAGAAACCGATTCCAGAAGTTGGCACCACTGTTTTTAGACCTCCTTACGTTCCTATACCTATAGACTCATTAGTTGGGTCAACAATTGGTAAAAATTTTAAACCGATAAGACTAACCCCAACCCACATTTGGGCTAAAGAAAATGGAGCTAGTTTTACAGAATCTGGTCTTTGGTTGAGAGCAGAATGGTATTCAAAAAAAAATGAGTTAAATTGGAGAGAAACTGTAGATAGAGAAGTGATATCTGTAAGAAATTCAGTTGGCTTTTGTGACGTTTCTACTCTAGGTAAAATAGATATTCAAGGCAAAGACGCACAAGAATTTATCAATAAAATTTATTGCAATGCTTTTGCAAAATTATCCGTAGGTAAAGTTCGTTATGGATTAATGTTAAGAGAAGATGGCCTTGTTATGGATGATGGAACCACAGCAAGAATGAGTGAAAATCATTTTATAATGACCACAACTACCGCTAACGCAGACAGTGTATATAGGCATTTAGAATTTTGTCATCAATGTTTATGGCCGGATATGGAAGTTCATCTTATTTCTACAACAGATGCATGGGCTCAAATCGCAATTGCTGGACCAAATTCTAGAAAGGTTATTTCGAAAATTATCGATCCAGAATTTGATATTAGCAATGAAAATTTTCCTTTTATGGCGTGTAAAGAAATATCAATTTGTGGTGGCGTTATAGCTAGATTGTTTCGAATTTCATTTTCAGGAGAATTAGCATATGAGTTGTCATTTCCAACTCAGTATGCGTTGTCATTTGTTAATTACCTCATGGAAATAGGAAAAGAAGAAAATATAATACCTTATGGAACTGAAGCGCTTGGCGTTATGAGAATAGAAAAAGGGCATGCTGCTGGCGCAGAATTAAATGGAACAACTACTGCACTAAATTTGAATATGGGAAAAATGGTATCTGATAATAAAGATAGTATTGGAAGTGTTTTATCCAAAAGAGAAGGCTTAAATCAAAGTGATGACTTGAAGTTGGTAGGTATAAAACCAATAAACTCTAGTGATCAGTTAATTTCTGGATCACACTTGTTTGATTTAAGTAGTAAAGTTAATCCCCAAAATGATAAAGGTTATATTACATCATCTTGTTTTTCTCCCACTTTAGGTAGTTATATAGCTCTTGGTTTTTTAAAAAATGGCACCGATCGCTTTGGGGATAAAGTAAATGTGATGAACCCAATTTTAAAAAAGCAATTTTTAGCAGAAATATGTAATCCAGTTTTTGTTGACCCTAATGGAGATAAGTTACGTGCTTAAAATACAAACAATGTCCCCATCTAAATTGACTTCTAAAATATTGATAGAAAAAGAAAACTTTATATTAAAATCATACCAAACAAGTAATATATTCTCGATTACTGAGTATAAAAATGAAAGAGAACAGCTCAGTCAAAAATTTAAAATTTTTTTTTTATTAGACCTACCAGATATTGGTAAATTTACTATGAACAAGAATTCTATAGCTATCTGGTTAAGGGCTAATAGCTATTTTGTTGTCACTAAAAAAAAGTACGATGATGTTATGAATACATGTCATAACTTAGCTTCAATTACAGATCAAACAGGTGGGTGGATCACGCTCAATTTAGAAGGGAAATTGACAAAGTCCTTGCTTGAAAAACTATTAACTCTAGATCTAGAGTTATTAAAAAATGAAAATGCAGTAAGGGTGTCTATTAATAAAATTAATTGTTTAGTTTTATGTAATAAACAATTTGAAAATTATACAATTTTTTGTCCAGTATCATTTTTTGAAACAATGAAAAAAAGATTAGTTAATTTGACTAACTTAATTGCATAGCATTTGGTAAAAATAAAACTATGCTTGGGAAAGCAATAAGAACTCCCACTGTAATGACGTCGGCTACAAAGAACGGTGCGCATCCTCGAAAAACGTCTTGTACGGGGATATCTGGCCGCACACCACTAACTACAAAACAATTCAAACCAATCGGAGGTGTAATTAGACAAAGCTCTGCCATTTTCACAACTATTATCCCAAACCAAATAGGATCATAACCTAAAGCAATTACAGCTGGTTGAACAACAGGCAAAGTTAACAATAACATTCCAATGGCGTCCATAAACATACCTAAAATTGCATATACCAATAATATACATAATAAAATTGCCAGAGGTGGGTAATCTAGAGAAGTTATCCAATTACTGAAAGCGTCTGGTAATCCAGCAAAACCTAGAAAACGAACATATACTAATACACCCCATATAATTGAAAATATCATTACTGTTAATTTAGCTGTTTCATAAAGTGCTGATTTTAAAGCGCTTGCCTTCATGCCTTTTAAAACGGCAATAACAAATACAACGAAAGCTCCAAGAGCGCCTGCTTCAGTTGGTGTGGCCCAACCAAAATACATAGAACCAAAAATTATAATAATCACCGAAAAAATGGGAACAGTACCAGGTAAAGATACAATTTTTTCCTTAAAGGAAAAGATTCTGGTTTTAGGACCCATTTCTGGCTTGAAAGAAACTATACTAACAATAATCAAACCGTATATTAATGCAGAAACAATTCCAGGTAGGAAGCCAGCTAGCAGAAGTTGACCGACTGATTCCTCTACTATGATGGCGTATATAACTAAGATTGCACTAGGTGGTATTAAAGTTGCTAATGTTCCTCCGGCTGCAACAACTCCGGCAGCAAGCTTTTTGTCATATCCATCTTTAAGCATTTCAGGGATGGCAACTCTAGCAAATACAGCAGCTGTAGCGGTACTCGCACCAGAAACCGCAGCAAAGCCAGCTGTTGCGAAAACAGTTGCGACAGCTAATCCACCAGGTAATCTACCTAGCCATCTTTTGGCGGCTTCAAATAATGATTTTGTTAAACCGGCATGAAAAGCCAAAAAACCAATTAAAATAAACATTGGTAAGATTGATAAAGCATACGTTACAGCCTTTGAATGAGGAATTGTTCCTGCCATGCCAAGTCCTGCATATAAAGCTTTTTCTAGCCCCAGTTTTGTTGATAAGATCCATACTAGACCAACTGTGCCTGCCAAAGCACTTGCAAATGCTACGCGCATTCCAAAGAAAATCATTAACATCATTACTGATGTAACTGTTATACCTATCTGAAGGGGGTCCAAAATTAATTCCTTACACTTTTTTCTTCAACTACTTGAGATGCTTCTTGTTTAGCTTGATTTGCAACATCTATTATGAGAGGCACTCCAATTGGCTCAAGGTTTGGGTTAATTATTAATCTTACATATCCTGCAAATTGTATAGTTAGCCTCAAAGCTAAAGCAGCAAAGGCTATAGGTATCATCAATTTAGAAGGCCAAGTTGGTAATTGAATATCAATTGTGCTGTCACCTATAACCCATGCTCTTTGAAAATGTTTAAATGAGTAATAGGTTAAAATTACTATTATAAAAATAGTAGCAGCAGTTTGAATAGCTTCAGCTATCCACTTCGAACGTCCTTTTAAAGCAGATAGAAAAATTTCCATTCTAACATGACCACCAAGTCTTTGGCAGTATGCAATACCAATGAAAGCAAATATAGCTATTGATTGTTCTGCAAAGTCAATATAGCCAGGGATAGGTAGATTTAATAATTTTCTGCTAACTATTTGTACAGTTGCAGTTATCATTAAAAAAAATATAGCAAAAGCTGAAAATGCAGTTAAAAAATTTTCAAATTTGGTTAATGATTTATCAAAATAATTTATCATATTTTACCTAGGAAAGGAGGATGAATATGTTCCATCCTCCTTTAAATTATACTATTTGCTAGCTTCTTTTGCTGTTTTGAGAACTAGGTCAAGAAGTTCTTGAGCAGGAAGTCCTACTGCATTAGCTTCTTTAATCCACTGATCCCATACAGGTTGTGCTGCAGCTTTTCTAAAAGCGTTTAATTCGGCTTCAGTATAAGTGATTTTCTTGATGCCTTGTTTTTCTGCAACAGGAGTATACTTATCAATGGAAGCTGAATAAGCTTTATCTAAGGCCGCATAACCTGCACTTACAGCATCTGTTAAGATTTTTTTATTCTTATCAGATAAACTATTGTAAGCATCAATATTTACAACCATTGGACAATTTACCGAACCAGGTGAAAGGTTTGTAGTTCTCCATGTTGAAACTTCATTAATTTTATATGAAAAATGTGAATAAAAAGCGAA
>CAKZQZ010000114.1 GCA_937142855.1 uncultured Alphaproteobacteria bacterium
TATTTACATATTGTGGTGCAGATTTTAATTGGCGAAATGAGTATGATATTGGATCTGCTGCATTAGATTATTCTGTAAGATACTACAAGGATGCACCTCTTGGAATGGCAGTTACTATGTATACAAATTTTACAAAAATAGGAAATAAATCATTGAAATTTATTCACCACTTGGTGGATGATAGTACAGGCGATGTAATAATGGATATTGAGATTGTTGCTGTTTTATTTGACTTGCAAAAACGAAAATCAATGGTTGTTCCAGAAGAGTTTAGAGTAAAAGCTTCAAAATTGTTAATAAATAACTAAATTGAACTTAGTAATTTAAATCTATCCCGATGATAATCCGCATCACCCATTAAATGATCAATCATAATTAGTCTTTTTGCATAATGTGCAACAGAGTACTCCCATGTCATTGCAATTCCGCCATGAAGTTGTATTGACTCTTCAGCTATAAGTTTACCAACTCTCCCAACTAAATTTTTAGCAGCAGAAACATTTTTATCCCGGGTTGATGAATTAGTCTCAAATGTAGAAGATGCTAACATTACAGCAGACCTAACCTGCTCAATTTCAAGCATCATGTCTACCATTCTATGCTGTATACTTTGAAAAGCTCCAATTGATTTACCAAATTGTTTTCTAGTTTTCAAATAGTCTAAAGTTAAATCAAAACATACCTGCATTATGCCAACAGCTTCAGCCGAGAGAGCAAGTGCACCCGCAGAATTTGATTTTATAATGCATTCAAGAGCTAGATCATCCTTACATAACAATTCAGCATTTACATTATCAAAATTTAGCTCAGCTGCTTTATAACCATCAATTGTATTGTAAGATCTTCTAGTGATATGATTGTTATCAACTAAAAATAAACCAATACCATTTTTATCATTAATTTCTCCATCAATTCTTGCAGAAACAATCACTTTATCTGCAGAGTCACCATTGATTACAAATGATTTGCTGCCATTTAGTTTCCAATTATCATCTTCTAAAAAGGCTTTGGTTTCTACAAAATGGTCTTCATATCTATTATTCATTTCCATATGAGCAAATGAGATTAATAATTCTCCATCAATAATTTGATTTATTAATTCAGTTTTAGGATTTTTTATCGAAGACAAAATTGTACTTGATAATATGCCAGAAGATAAAAATGGCTCAATACATAATGATTTTCCGATTAATTCAAATATTATGCTAAAATCCTCACCTGTGCCGCCTAGACCTCCAAATGTTGGAGAAATTAAACCACTTATGACTCCTAAATCAGCACTTTCTTTCCAAATTTCTCTTGAAAAACCATCATTCAAAGCTAGATAGTCGCTTCTCTTTTTTATATCTTTATAATTATTTTCAAAAAAGCGAGCTACAGTTTCCTGAAGCATTTTTCTTTCTTCAGATAATGAAAAATCCATTTTTATTTCCTATAAACCAAAAGATGCTTTTGCTACTATATTTTTTTGGATCTCGTTAGATCCACCATAAATAGAAATTTTCCGCATATTAAAATACTGCTTTGCAATAGGACCAGCGTACTCTGGGCCTATAGGCATTTCATTCCAACCCTCATCAAATTGTTCAGGTAAGTATGGTAATGCTTGAGGTCCAAGAGCCTTTCTTAGTAATTCAGTTGTTTTTTGTCTTACAAGTGTCCCCTTAATCTTCAGCAAAGAACTTTCCATACCAGGGGCTTTGCCGTCTGCTGCTGCACTTACTGTTCTAAGATTAAAAATTTCCATAGCTAAAAGGTCTATTTCTAATTCAGCAATCTCAGATGAAAAAATTGGGTCATCAATTAATGGTTTTCCATTTTTTAGGGATTTTCTTGAAACCATTTTTAAGTGATCTAGAGCAGATTTTGAATTTGGAACGCCTGCTATCCCTGTCCTTTCAAAAGTAAGTAAATACTTAGCATACGTCCAGCCCTCATTTTCTTTTCCAACTATATTTTTTTTAGGTACTTTAACATCAGTAAACCAGACTTCGTTAACTTCATGTTCACCATCCAAAGTTATTATTGGTTTAATTTCTACCCCTGGACTATCCATATCAATTAAAAGAAATGATATACCCAGTTGTGGTTTTACATTTGTATTAGTTTTAACTAAACAGAAAATTTTATCAGCATGATGTCCTAGAGTGGTCCATGTTTTTTGACCATTGACTAAATAGTGATCACCTTTATCAATTGCTGTTGTTTTTAAACTTGCAAGGTCGGATCCTGCACCTGGTTCAGAATACCCTTGTGCCCACCAATCTTCATTATTCAGAATTCTTGGTAAGTAGTAATTTTTTTGTTCTTCAGATCCAAATTCTATTAGAACGGGACCTAACATATTAACACCAAATGGTACAATCCTGGGTGCAGAAGCCTTTACTATTTCTTCTTCAAATATATGCTTTTGAATGGCATTCCAACCTGTACCGCCATATTCTTCAGGCCAGTGCCATGCCAACCATCCCTTGGCACTTAAATTGTTCATGAAGATTTCATAATCTTGTTTACTTAATCTTTGATATTTTTTTACTTTATCTGACAATGATTTAGGAAGAGTTTCCCTAAGCCACTCTCTGACCTCATTTCGAAATTTTTGTTCTTCTTTGGTATATTCAAAGTTCATTTTTTATAACCATTTAGTTTAATATATTTATATAGTATAAATACTATATATAAAAAAATATGAATATAAACAAAATGAAAGATTTAAATGCAAATAAATAAAGTCAAAGAAAAAATGACAGATTTATTATCTGATGTTTTTGACGGAGCTACTATAATGGTTGGAGGTTTTGGGGAAGCTGGGAGCCCGATAGAGTTATTACACGGATTAATAGACCATGGTGCAAAAAATTTAACGATTATAGCAAATAATGCCGGTAATGGTAACGTGGGTCTTGGAGCCTTAATAGGTCAAAAGCAAGTGAAAAAAGTTATTTGTTCTTTTCCTAGATCACCAAAAGGTATCACCTTCGCAGATCAATATAATAAAGGTGAAATTGAGTTGGAGGTTGTTCCTCAAGGCACATTAGCTGAGAGAATTAGAGCTGCAGGGGCAGGTATCCCTGGGTTTTATACAGCTACTGCAGTAGGCACTCCACTTGCAGAAGGAAAAGAAGAAAAAATTTTTAATGGTAAAAAATATATTCTAGAAGAGGCTTTACATGCTGATTTTGCATTAATTAAGGCTGAAGTATCTGATAGATATGGGAATTTAGTTTATAATAAAACTGCTAGGAATTTTAATCCTATTATGAGTATGGCAGCTAAAAATACTTTGGTGCAAGCGAAGGAAATTGTTCAACCTAATTTTACCAACCCTGAGCATGTTATTACCCCAGGTATTTTTGTTCAGAAAATAATTGAAGTTAAGGAACCTATTATTGAAACAATCGCAATTGAAGAAGGGTTAACATATCCATGATTAATATTAATTCTAATAATATTTTAAAAGGTTGGGATAGAAATACTATTGCAGAAAAAATAGCTAATGATCTACCGCATGGTGCATATGTTAATTTAGGAATTGGTATGCCAGAGCTTGTTTCTCAATATATTAAAGATGATCGTGAAATAATTTATCACTCAGAAAATGGGCTCTTAGGAATGGGACCATCCCCCAATGAAAATGAAATTGATTATGATTTGATCAATGCTGGGAAAAAACCAGTCACAATCCTTCCAGGAGGAAGTTTTTGTCATCATGCTGACAGTTTTTCTATGATAAGAGGAGGACACATAGATTACTGTGTATTAGGAGCTATGGAAATTTCTGTTAAAGGTGATTTAGCAAATTGGTCAACTGGTAAAGGTATACCTGCAGTTGGTGGGGCAATGGATTTAGTTGCGGGTGCAAAAAACGTTTTTGTTATGACACAACATCTTACAAAGGAAGGAAAGTCAAAATTAGTAAAAGAATGCTCACTTCCTCTTACAGGAGCAAATGTTGTTTCAAGAGTTTATTCAGACTATGCGGTAATGCAAATAACAGACATAGGTTTTAAAGTACTTCAACTAAATACTAATATAACACTAGATTATTTGAAGTCAGTGACTGAAGGTAACGTTTATCAATGAAAAGTTGTTAATTTTCACTAGTAATCACATAATCTAGAGGACCTTAAAATGAGTGACGAGTTATGGAGATTTGAAGCAAATCAAGTTGTTGATTTGTTAAAAAACAATGATGTTTCACCAACTGAAATAGTAAAGAGTTCTATCAACCGAATAGAAGAAGTAGATGTTAACATAAATGCAATTCCAATTAAGTGCTTTGATAGAGCGTTAAGGAAAGCTAAGGAAATAGACATTAATGAGGAAAAAAAGAACTGGAAAAGTCTCCTAGGACTTCCAATAGCAGTAAAAGATTATAATGATGTTTCTGGTGTTAAAACTACATATGGATCAAAGATTTTTAAAGACAATGTCCCTATAAAATCTGATGCTACAATATCAAAGCTAGAGGAAAATGGCGCAAACCCTATTGGAAAGTCTAATGTTCCAGAATGGGCTGGAGGTCATACATTTAACTCTGTAAATGGCACTACAAGGAACCCATTTGATTTTAAGAAAACAGCTGGTGGTTCTTCTGGAGGATCAGCAGCTGCTCTAGCTAGCGGCCAAGTTTGGTTGGCGACTGGCAATGATTTAGGCGGCAGTTTAAGAACTCCTGCAAGTTTTAATGGGATAGTTGGTTTGAGGCCTAGTTTAGGTGTTGTACCACGAGGACAAAGGCATCTTCCTTTTGATAATTTGTGGGTTGAAGGTCCTATGGCTAGGTGTGTTAAGGATGTTGCTCTAATGTTAGATGCAGGAAGTGGTAATTCTAGCGAAGATCCTATATCCTTTGATAATCCTTATAATTCATTTTTAAAATCTTTAGGAAGATTCGATTTACCTAAAAGAATTTCATTTAGTCATGATTTAGGTATAGTGCCAGTCGAAAAGGAGATAAGACAAATCACTTCTAATTCAATTGAAATTATTAAAAAAGAAAATATAGAAATTTCAAGTGAAATACCAAACTTTTCTGGCACATTAGAGAGTTTTCACACTCTTAGGGGTATTTTATTAGCTTGTATGATGGACGATCTTTTGAAAAATCATAGAGATGACATACTTCCAGAAATCATAAAAAATATTGAAGTAGGATATAATGTAACAAGTAAAGAAATAATATATGCTGAACAGATAAGAAAAAAACTTTTAGCATCCATAGATATATTTTTTAAAGATCACGACTTTTTAATTTGTCCTTCGTCGTCAATAGAACCTTTTGACGCAGATAAACCATTTGTTACTGAGATTGACGGTAAAAAATGCAAATCTTACATAGATTGGTTTGCAATTACTTTTGCTTTAACAATGACTGCCTGCCCAGTTATTAGCCTTCCATGTGGTTTCACCAAAAGTGGATTACCTGTTGGAATACAGATAATGGGTAAGCCTAGAAAGGAAAATGAACTTTTATCTTTCGCTTATTTTTTAGAAAAAAAATTACAAGTTAAAGATAAAGTTCCATTAGACTTAACTAAAAAATAAAAATTTGCTTATTATTTATCAAAACATTAATCAAAATAAACAACTTGGTCACTATTAAGATAATCAAGTGCCTTTTGTGATATTTTTAGACCTTCACTAACTTGTTTATCCATAGCATTTTCAACCTCGATAATTCTATCTAATTTCTTTAATACCTCGTCAATTTTATCAAATGGAACAACTGTAACACCATCACTATCGGCGACGATGATATCACCACTACTTACTGTAGTTCCACCAATATTTATAGGAAAGCCAATTTTGGCAGGTCCACTATTAAAAGGTGAATTTGGATTTAAACCTGTACAAAAGCAGTCTAATCCTGTCTCAATTATACCATCTAAATCTCTCATAGGGCCATCAGTAACTAGACCTATGCCACCATTGTTTTTTATCATCCCTGCAATTCTATCTCCAACTGCTGCTGTTCCTTGAAACCCACTTACACCGTTTACTACTATGTCACCTGGTTCTATTTCACTTAGTGCAATAGCCATTCCTAGAACATCTGCGGCTCCAGAAAACACTGTTAAAGCAGGCCCAATAATTTGTTTAACTTTTTTTCCGGGGATAGAGAGAGGTTTAATTGAAGGATCTAGTGCAGCATAACCATTTAGAGCATCACATATAAACCCTGTGGGGATATTTTTAAAACCATTAATTTGTTTTTCAGATGGTCTTTTCCTACTAGATTTTTTTTTGATTTGTATTAATGGAGGGTTTTCAATCATTTTTTAAACTCACTTAACTTTATATTTTAATTATTAATTATTAATTATTTAATAATAACATGTTAAGTATAAAAATATAACAAGTTAATGGAGTAAATTTTGTCTAGCCTAGTTGATAAATTCCCAAGGGTAGTTGATATGGTAAATCTTGCCAAAAGAAGAATGCCCCATTTTGCATCAGAATATTTATTTGCAGGCACTGGATATGATGAGGCCTTAGATAATAATAGAAAGGCTTTTAAACAAATTTACTTAGTTCCTAAATATCTGAAAGGTACTGTTAATCCAAATTTAAAAACAAAATTATTTGGCAATGAATATGATAGTCCTTTTGGTGTTGCTCCAGTTGGTATGACAAGTTTGATGTGGCCAGGTGCTGAGATTGCATTAGCAAAAATGTCATTAAAAAATAATATTCCATATTCCTTGTCGACTGTTGCTTGTGCATCTGTCGAGGAGGTAGGAAAACATTTAGATGGCCACGGATGGTTTCAACTTTATCCTCCGGCAGATAAAGCAATAAGAAATGATTTATTAAAAAGAGCTAAAAACTCAGGCTTTAAAACTTTGATTATTACTGCTGATATACCTGCTTCAAGTAGAAGAGAGAGACTGAGGATGGCTGGAGTATCTGTGCCTCCCAAAAATAATTTAAGAACATTTTTCCAAGCAGCAATATGTCCATCTTGGTCATTAGGAACTCTAATAAATGGAATTCCTGCTTTTGGAACAATGGACCAATATAGTGATGGAACTTGGCATGGAAATGCAAAATCTAAAGCAGGTTTTGCTGGTAGCCAGATGCAACGTTATTTAGATTGGGATTATTTACAAGAAGTAAGAGATATATGGAAAGGACCTATAATTCTCAAGGGTTTAATGCATGTAGATGATGCGGTTAAAGCAACTTCCTATGTGGATGCTATATACTTATCAAACCACGGTGGTCGTCAAATAGATATAGCGCCTAGCCCATTACAAATATTACCTCTAGTTAGGAAAAAAGTTGGTTCAAAGTTTCCAATTATAATCGACTCAGGCTTTTACTCAGGACAAGACATAAGTAAAGGACTGATGCTTGGAGCTGATTTTGTTATGACTGGAAGACCTTTTATTATTGGTTTAGCTGCTTTAGGTAAAAAAGGTGCAAATCATGTCCATGATATTTTAAAAGATGAATTATCAAACATCATGGAACAAATATGTACTAAAGACATTGAAGAATTAAAATCTGAAAACGTGATGTTAGGTAATGATTTTAATATCCAAAATTTTTCTTAACAATTATAAAGAACTAAATCTTTTTCCAGGCAAAACCATTTCGGAACCAGTTTTAATATGAAGTAATACAGGTAAATCGTTTTCATTTGCCCATTCCGTTGCTTGTACAAAAGTTTGATAAAAATCTTCTGTATTTTCAACTCTGTATCCTTTACCACCCATTGCAGTAGCCAAATCTGCAAAGTTTGGATTTACTAGTCCAGTATGTTTGTATTTACCTTTGTAGTTTTTATGTTGGTGCATTCTTATTGTGCCGTACATTTCATTATCAATAACGAAAATAATTACTCCTGCGTTATACTGAACAGCGGTGGCCAGCTCGTTTTCTGTCATTTGGAAGCAGCCATCGCCAGCTAGTGCAATGACCATTTTATCAGGAAACCGAAGCTTTGCGGCTATAGCAGCTGGTAGGCCGTAACCCATAGAACCAGAAATTGGTGCTAATTGTGTTTTTACTTTTGAAAATCTGAATAATCTATGTCCCCAGACAGCATAGTTTCCTGCACCATTAGTAATAATGGTATCAGGTTCTAATTTTTCTCTTATTGTCCTGAATGCTGATGTTAAATCAACTCCTGAGTTTGGAGCTTCTAGAGGCATGTCTCCCCAATTAATGTAATCATCATGTGCCTCAAGAGTATCAGATGCAATGCTTTCTACCGCTTTTGTATTTAAACCTTTCAATGCATTATTTAGAACATTTACAAATTCTATTGGGTTAGCTGTAATACCTAGATGAGGGTTATAAATCCTACCAATTTCTTCAGGTCCTGGATGTATGTGAACTATTTTTTTGTTGTGATCTGGAATACCAAATAAGGAAAAACCTTGGGAAGGATTTTCACTTAACCTTGCCCCAAGCAGAACAATATAATCACTCTCATTTATTCGATTAACTATTTTTGGGTTAACACCTAAACCAAGATCACCGCCATAGTTTTTATGAAAATTATTGAAAAAACTTTGTCTTCTATGTGAAGTTAATATTGTCAAACCTAACATTTCTGAAATAGAGATAAGATCTTTTTCTGCTTCATCTGACCATACAGATCCACCCAGTACCAATATAGGTTTTTTGGCTTCTTTAATTTCTTGTATGAATTGAGCTAGATCTTTAGTTGACGGTGCAGAAACAGTTTGTTGTATATAGCTAGTAGGTTTTTTATCAGTCTTCTCAGTTAACATGTTCTCAGGTAATGCTATTACCACAGGGCCTGGTCTGCCTGACATCGCTGTATGATAAGCACGAGATACTATTTCGGGTAATCTATCAGCTTGTTGTACTTCAACAACTAACTTAGCCATTCCTCCAAAAAACTGTTGATAGTCAACTTCCTGAAATGCATCTCTTCCGTACATCTCTCTACCGATTTGCCCAACGAAAAGTATCATTGGCGTGCTATCTTGTTGTGCGATATGAACCCCAGCAGCAGCATTTGTTGCTCCAGGCCCTCGAGTTACGAATGCAATTCCTGGTCTACCTGTGAGTTTTCCATCAGCTTCTGCCATGATAGCAGCTGCACCTTCATGCTTACATAAAATTGTATCGATAGATGTTTCTTGAAGTCCATTCATTACAGAGAGATAACTTTCTCCTGGTACACAATAAACTCTTTCAACTTTTTGATTTTCTAATAACTCTACTAATAGTGTTCCAGCTTCTCTCATTTTTATTCCTTGAATTTATTTATGTAAGGTGAATTTTGGGGTAACATATCTTCGCTAATTGGTAAAATCAATTCGTGAAGTAAATGTGAAGATAAAGTTTTACCATGTCTATCCAGTCTTAAAGAACTATTAACTCCCCCACCAAGCGCATTATGAATTACAAAATTTAAAGCGTTAAGATTCGGCAACTCATATCTATCAACTTTTGTAGCACCCAGATGTTTAAAAATTTCTAAAATTCTTTCTTGAGTGGCAACTTTATCAATTACACTCCAACATTTCCGCTCATAAGCAATTAGAGAAATGTTAGAAACATCTCCTTTGTCTCCAGCTCTAGCATGAGCAATCGCATGAATAGGTAGTTCTATGTAACTCATAAATTCCTCTAGTTTTTTAAAAAACCTTAATCCTTACATTTGGGTTAACAATATCTCTATCAACTAAAATTGAAGCAGTTGATGATTGAGGAGTAACATATCCTCTACCACCGCCACCAGCAGAAGGACCACAACAATACAATGACATAACTTCGTCTACAAGTTGTTGTGCTTGATGTTTAAGAGGATAAATACCAGAAGTTCTAACTCTGTAGTCTCCATTTTCTGGAAGGTTGTATGATGTTTCTTCATCAAAAGAAAAGTGGACAGATCCAGCGCCAATGATGTCGACTCTTAAATTTCCTTGCAGACCTAATATTTGAATTCTTTTACTAATTACTTCTCCTGCAAGTTTCGCCCTAGCAAGAGCATTAGGACCAGCATAACTCATCTCTGCTTCTCCCATATAACCATTGTCACAACATATTGTCGCTTTTAGTTTTTTAGGGGGTATTTTTCCTTTTCCACCCTTGACTATAACTCTGTTTGGGCCATCATCCTCAAGTTCTAAACATGTCATATCTGCTGTTACGTCTGGCACTAAATAATTTGAAGGATCATGAGTTTCATAAAGAAGTTGTTCTGTTACAGTAGCTTTGCTAACAAGACCACCCGTGTTTAGAGGTTTAGTTATTACAAATGTCCCATCTTCACTAAATTCAACTATTGGAAACCCAACATTTGCAAGATCAGGTACGTCTTTGAAACCTGGATCAGCAAAGTAGGATCCAGTCACTTGAGCGCCGCACTCTAAAAGATGACCGCATATGGTACCAGTACCCAATAAATCTAAATCATTCGTTCCCCATTTAAATTCATGTATTAGTGGTCCAAGTGCTAAGGCGCTATCAACTGTCCTTCCAACAATTACTATGTCAACATTTTTGGCTAATGCTTGTGCAATTGGCTTTGCACCTAAATAAACGTTTGCAGCAGTTATGTTATTATTAGAAAAATCAAGACCTTCCATAGTAGGGCTAGCCAAAATTTCTTTGTGTGACATGTATTCTAATAAGTCATCTCCAATAACAACTCCTATTTTTGGGGTTCTGGTGTTAAGCTCTTTTGAAATCTCTAATATTCTCTTTGCAGCACCTATAGGATTTGCGGCTCCAATATTTGAAATAATTTTTATATTATGTTCAAGACATTCGTCTAAAATGGGATTTATATAAAAATCTAAAAATGGAGAATAACCCTCTTTAGGATTTTTTAATCTATACTGTTGAGCAATAGCCAGGGTGCGTTCAGCTAGGACTTCAAACATTAAATACTTTGGTGAATCAATATTTTTTAACTGTTTTACTATTGGTATAGAAGCATCAAATCTATCCCCTGAAAAACCAGCTCCACAACCTATATATACTTTTTTTTGTTTCATTGAATTGGATAAATTATATTTATTTAATTGATAATCTTCTCTAAGGTAATAGTATATTTATAACTTATCAAATACTAAATTATCCAATATTATTTAAATTACAGAGGAACCTTAAATGTCAAAAATTGCAATAGTAACAGGTGCAGGTACTGGGGTAGGTAGAAGAGTATCAGAAGTCTTATCTAAAGAGGGTATTATTGTTTATTTAATAGGTAGAAGAAAAGACAAATTAGTCGAAACTCAGAATTTTTGCTCAGGTAATACAGAAGTTTTACAATGTGATGTTAGTGACCCTCTAGCAGTTGAGAAAGCTTTCAAGGTTGTAGAAGAAAAACATGGAAGGCTAGATGTATTATTTAATAATGCAGGTATAGGTGTTCCAGCTCAATCTATAGATGAGATGCCATTTGAAAATTGGAAAAGTGTTGTAGATATCAATTTAAATGGAATGTTTTTATGCGCTAAATACGCCTTTGCATTGATGCGTAAACAAAGCCCACAGGGTGGTAGAATAATAAATAATGGAAGTGTGTCATCAGTTACTCCAAGGCCTGGCTCTATTCCCTACACAGCCACTAAACACGCAGTTACCGGTATGACAAAAACTATATCATTAGATGGCAGGAAATACGATATTGCATGCAGTCAAATTGATATTGGTAATGCAGAAACTCCAATGACTGAAAGGATGAAAGAGGGTGTCCCTCAAGCAACTGGCAAAGTAGATGTTGAACCAGTAATTGACTCCATTCATATTGCAGAAGCAGTTTTATATATGGCAAATTTGCCAGTAAATGTGAATGTTTTAAACATGACAGTAATGGCTAACAAAATGCCATTTGTTGGAAGAGGTTAACTTCTCATAAGGTGTTTTTTAACAGCTGGAAAATAAGAATCTTTGTCTCCATTTTGAATAGATATCTTCAACAACTTTTCAGTTGTAAGTGCTCCTGGCAACTTTAGATTTAATTTACTCCCTAGTTCAAGGGCGTAGGATAGATCTTTAAGAGCGTACTCAGATGAAAAAGCTTGGGTTGGAAACTTATCTTGCGAAATACTCTTTAATCCATGGTTTCTTAGGGCAAAACTGTCTCCAGAACATTTAGTGATGTTATTAAATAAACTCTCAACATTCATACCATAATTTTCTGCGATATTAGCAGCTTCACTTAGTGCTATTACTGTTTCAAAAAGTATCATATTGTTTAGTATTTTAGTTAGTTGTCCTGAACCTGCTTTACCGCAAAACATAATATCCTGACCCATATATTCTAGGACTGGTAAAATTTTTTGAAAAACTATTTTTTCTGAACCTACCATTATTGCTAAGGTTCCATCTACAGCAGCTTGCCTTGTTCTAGCTATTGGTGCATCAGCAAAATAAGCTTTTCTAGCTGTAGCTTCTTTTTCTAACTCAACCATTAAATCAGGTTGTGATGTTGACATATCAATAATGAATTGCCCTTTTTTTATATTTTGAATCATATTTTGCTTGGTAAAGTATAGTTCCTTTACAAAACTACCACCAGGTAAACAGGTGATAACCAGGTCTGATTTTTTAAATATTTCTTCCATACTTCTGGTTATTTTAGCACCATGAATTTCTAATGTTTTTTCTTTTTCTGGATTTAAATCGTTAATCAATATCTCCCATTGATTATTTTTAAGGAGGTTTTTACACATAGAACCTCCCATTACACCCAAACCAATAAAACCAATAATATTAATTTCAGTTTCTTTCATTTTCTTATCCACATTAAATAAAATTAGGTTAATTTTTTTTTAAACTGTAATATATTTAAATTTAATTGTAATTGGTTTTAAATTTTAAGTGTAAAGGTAGTTGTTGTGCATTATGATACGTTAAAAAACGAACACGGTCTTCCCCACGATCCATTCAAAGCAATTGTTGCACCACGTCCAATCGGTTGGATTGGAAGTAAATCTTTATCAGGTATCTATAATTTAGCCCCGTATAGTTATTTTAATGCCATAGCTG
This sequence comes from uncultured Alphaproteobacteria bacterium, assembly GCA_937142855.1. Taxonomy (GTDB): domain Bacteria; phylum Pseudomonadota; class Alphaproteobacteria; order Puniceispirillales; family Marisalimonadaceae; genus Marisalimonas. The sequence goes on from CAKZQZ010000114.1 coordinate 12,985, forward strand.
ATCGTCCACATTATGTCATGTTTTCTTCAGTTGATATTAAAGATTCCGTGAAAAACATAGAAGATAATGGTGAATTTACTGTTTCGTTAGCAACTGAAAATTTATTTGACAATATGAACGGAAGTTCTGTTCCTGCAGCTGCAGATATAGATGAATTCGAGTTGGCTGGTTTAAAACCACAGATTGGCAAATTTGTCTCGGCACCTTTTGTGTCTGAAGCAGCTGCTGCTTTAGAATGCAAACATTGGAAAACAATTGATCTTCCTAATGTTAACAGAGAAAAAGGTACTGGTAATTATGTTGTTTTTGGTAAAGTTGTTGGCATATATATAAATGACGATTATATAAAAGATGGGTTGTTTAATGCTAGTGCTGCAAGGCCATTAGTAAGATTAGGTTATATGGATTATGGTGTAGTCGGATCTGAAAACACTTTTTCTAAAAATAGGCCTAAATTAAATAAAGATGGAAAATTAGAACCAGTGGATGAGTGGGATGGAATTTATAGATAATAAATTAATAAATGATTTTTCTAGAAATGGTGTTGTGCTTTGTAAAGGTATTTTTAAAGAATGGCTGGAGACACTTAGGGTTGGTGTTGATAAATTAATTAAAAACCCAAGTGAGAGAGAAAGATCATATATTCCTGAAGATGGAACGGCCCCTTTTTTTCAAGATTTGGTAAATTGGGATAGGATACCTGAGTTTAAAGATTTTATTTTTAAATCTAATATTGGCTTGCATGCAGCTAAACTGATGAATTCTAAGAAATCAATTTTTTTTCATGATCATGTTTTAGTTAAAGAGCCTGGTTCTTCTATAGTAACACCTTGGCATCAAGATAAACCGTATTACTGTGTCGATGGTAAGAAATCTGTAAGTTTTTGGATAGCATTGGATGATATTTCAAAGGAAGGTTGTCTTGAATGTATAGCAGGATCACACTTGTCTAATACATTGCACAAACCAAAGAGGTTTAATGGAAAAGATTTATATGAAAACGATAATTCATTAGAAGTTCCAGATATAAATTCTAACAGAGAAAAATACAAAATATTAAGCTGGGATATTAAAGCTGGAGATGCTGTTGCATTTGACTTTAGGACACTTCATGGAGCCTCTGAGAATGTAAATAAAGTAAGCAGAAGAAGAGTTTTTTCAGCACGAATTGTCGGAGATGATGCCTTTTTTGTTGATAGAGGAGGAAAAGGTTCACCCCCTTTTGATGGTTTAAAGCTTCGAACTGGTGATAAATTAATAGGTGATGAATTCCCTGTAATTTATCCACTGTAAAATTTTTTACAGCGAAATTTATCATTATTTTGCATTAATGCTTCATTTATTTGTATAGCTCCTTCTATAATTCTTAACGAAGGTCTACTAAAATAAGCATTTGAATCAAATGCAAATACCTGTTCTTTTTTTATTGCCTCCAAATGTTTAATTTTATCATCACTATATAATTTTTGTGCAAATAACTTATTTTCTTCGAAATTGTACCCACAGCAAATTAGTCCTATATAATCTGGGTTTAAGTAACTAAGTTCTTCATTAGATATTTCTCTAGACTTTTCTCCTTTTTTTCCAATAGATGAAAAAAATCCTGCCATTTCTATTTGTTCTGGGATCCAGTGTCCTGGACTAAAGTAAGGATCAATCCATTCAAGTAACAAAATATTTTTATTAACTTTTTTTTCACTAATATTATAAGATTTAGAAACTGCTTCACTAATTAGTTTTTTTGCAGCTCCTTCTTTATCGACTATTTCCCCAATTTTAAGAACATCTTGGCAAATCTCTTCAAAGGTTTTGCCATTTAATGAAATTATTTTAGTTTTATTATTAAGGGTGCAAGGTGTTTGATTAAACTTAGCTTCTATTTTATTTTTTGAAATTGAACAAACTTCACATAGACCTTGAGTAATTATCAAATCAGGATTGATTTCAAGTATTTTTTCATTATCTATTTCAAAAAGAGGAATGTTTTTCTCAATAGCTCTTTTAACAATTAAGTCTATTTCTTTTTGGTTTGTACTTTTGGGTATAATACTTGAGGTGACTCTAATTTTATCCATTACTACTTTTGGATAATCACATTCGTGACTAACACCCTTAAGGTTATCTGACAAGCCTAACTGACATATAATTTCTGAAGCTGCTGGTAATAAAGTGATAATTTTCATGTTTTATTTATATTTACACTAATGTTTAATATATAATGATTAGGCCTATTATATTAGAAAAACTATATTTTTGATTTTATGAGTTTTATATTTTCAATTTTTAAAATATTGTCAAAATAAATGATCAAATCAAACATTTTTCTTTTACTTTGAGTGTTAAATAATGCTGGAATTATCATTTTCAGAAAATATGCTTCTGACTACATTATCTTTTTTTACCGCTTTGATGACATCTCTTGCAGGAGCAGGTGGCGGAACAGTTTTATTAGCGGCGATGCTACAATTTATGAATCCTGCAGAAGCAATCCCTGTTCACGGAGTTATACAATTTAGTTCTAATTTAACAAGAACATGGCTTTTAAGAAAGTTTGTAAATTGGTCAATAGTAATAAGGTTTACAATACTACTGCCAATTGGCGTTTATATTGGCCTTCAAATTTTTCAAAACATGGATTCAGATAATATTAAAAATATAATCGGTATATTTATTTTATTAGCACTTACCTTACAAAATTTAAGATTTATAAAAAGCTTTTTTGTACCATATTATGCTTTTTATTTTATAGGACTTATTACTGGAGTTTTGAATATTTTAGTAGGCGTGATAGCTCCTCTTTTGGCAGTGATTTTAAAACAAAGTATTAGTGAAAAAAAATCTATTGTAGGAACATTAGGTTATTTTGGTTTAATAGGAAATTTATTAAAAATTATTGGTTTTTCGTTGATAGGTTTTTCTTTTTATGAGTACATAGATACTTTTTTAATGATTATACCTGCAACATTGGTTGGAAGCAGAGTAGGGCAATTGTTATTAAACAAGATTAGTAATAAAATCTTCATGATAATTTTTCAAATCATTCTAATAGGGTTAGCCATAAGACTTTTATTTATATAGTTTCATCCCCAGTTTAAATATTTTATTTATAAAACTATTTTTTAGAAATTTTTTTAGCTATAGATAAGATCCTATACATCTCTCTTAGTACAGGCTTTTCTATTAATTTCCCATCAATCACCACTAAGCCTGTATTAGCTTTTTCAAAAACAGACACAATCTTTTGAGCTTTTTTAATTGATAATTCAGAGGGCGTAAATACATCGTTTAAAATTGGAATTTGTTTAGGGTGAATAGAACCTTTACCACTAAATCCAAGTTCTTTAGCCAATATAGCTTCTTTTCTCATACCTTCTAAGTCTTCCAGGTCAAGATAAGGAACATCAATAGCGTCAATACCAGCGGAAGCGGCTGCATGCACAATTCTAGATCTAGCATAAAGAAGAGGTTCCCATTTGTTTTCACATCTCAATTCAGCTGACATATCTACGCCGCCAAAGAATAATGCATCTATTCTATTTGAACAATTTGCTATTTGGTAAGCGTTCTCTAGTCCTTCATTTGTTTCTATTATTACATGTATTCTGCAATGATGTCCCTTTTCGGATAATAAATTATCCAAAAGAACAATTTCGTCTGGTTTTTTAACTTTTGGTATCATTAGAGCTGGTGGATGATTTTGAGTTGATAAAATAGCCTGAACATCATCTATTCCAAACTTTTCTCTTAAACAATTAATTCTTAATATTCTCTCAACTCCGTCATTTTCTTGCTTTTCTTGAAATAATTTTAGAGCTAGATTTCTTGCTATTTCTTTATCCTGAGGTGCAATCCCATCTTCTAATTCAATGCACACCATATCCGTCCCAGATTTTAGAGCTTTTGGATACATCTCAGGCTTCAGACCAGGAGTAAATATAAAACTCCTCCTTGGCTGTGTGTTTGAATTATGGTTCATTCTTATTCTTTCTTAAATAAATTGCATGATATTCTTTTTGTGTATTATTGGATTTAATGAATTCTGTTTTAACTGCAAAGCCAGCTTTCTCAAAAGCTTTAACTATATCTTCTAAATTTTTATTTGGAGCAACTTTGTCATCAAAGTTCTTAATGCCCTCAAATTTGCAGACTAAAACACCTAATCCATTTATTTTTAATATTCTGAAGAATTCTCTAGCATAGTCAATTATAGGGTGTAAAAAATAAACAACATTAACTGCTAGTAATTTATTAAAAGAATTATCTTTTACAATATCTGATAAATTTTTTGCATCATTAGATAAGATAGTAACATTTTGCTTTTTAAATTTTTGAATTAATTTATTACGAAATGTATCGCTGACTTCTATAGAAATAATATTTTTGGAAGTGAGATTTAGTAATTTTTCAATTCCCTGTCCATTACCAGAACCAATTTCAATAACATTATCATTTTTTTTAACATTGAGTTTTGTAATTGAGTCATTATAAACAAATTCGTTAAATATGATCATTAGTTCTTTAGCAATATTTCCTAAAAAACCATTTCCTGGACTTCTCATATTTTGGGTCATAAGTTTTGTATGTTTTATTTGTGAATAGATTAATTGATATATGTATAGTTTAATTTTGATTAACTTCATTTAACTATCCAGAAATTCTAACAATTTTTGATTGAACACTTTTGGGTTTTCAATATTTGATAGATGACCAGCATTAGGAATAATGCTTAATCTACTATTTTTTATTTCTTTCATAATTTCCTTAGACATTGATGGTGGCGTCAAAGTATCTAACTCACCAACCATTATAAATGTTGGCACATCGATTGTTTTAAAGACATGACGATGTTCAGTTCTCATTGATGTTTCAATGGTTTTTAAATAGCTCTCTTTATGCAATAGCTCCATTGAGTTAACTAATTGTTCATAGGCTGATTTATTGTTAACATCTCCAATAAGTGTTGAAGCTACAATTGGAGCAATATCTTTTGGTTCTTTGCCATTTATAAGAGGTTCTTTCCTTAAGTTTATAAATTTTTCTATTTCAGAAGGGCTTAGGTTTGACAAACCAAAATGTGTATCACATAAAGTTAGTGTTTTGACATAACTTGGATATTTATTATAAAACAGAGTAGCAATTTGACCTCCCATTGAAAGGCCTACAATATGCGCTTTATCTTTGTCAAAAAAATCAATCACTTTTTTAAGATCATCTAATACATCATTAAAATCTAACTCTCCATTATAGTCGTCACTTTCACCATATCCTCTTGTGTCCAAAGCAACGGCTAGAAATTGTTTAGAAAAAAAACTAATATTATTTTTCCAATTTTTTTTGTTGCCACCTATTCCATGAAGGAATAATACCATTTCTCCTTGTCCAGAATAGTCAACTGAAATAGATGGTTTGCTTCCAAT
>CAKZQZ010000115.1 GCA_937142855.1 uncultured Alphaproteobacteria bacterium
GCTGCTAAAAAATCATCTAAAAAAGGATCCAAAAAAGCTTCTAAAAAAGGGTCTAAAAAATCATCTAAAAAAGGATCCAAAAAAGCTTCTAAAAAAGGGTCTAAAAAATCATCTAAAAAAACTGCAGAATTAGCCAGAGGTGAACTTGACATTGAATTCATGGATGGTGGAAAACGCAAAAAAGGATCTAAAAAGGGTTCCAAAAAAGGATCTAAAAAAGGAATGAAAAGAGCTGATGGTAAGCCTAAAAGAAAAATGAATCCTGCTTTTGCTGCAACTCAAGAATTAAATAATAACGTTTTCAAAAAAAGTGGTGCTGAAAGAAGCAACTGGTTTGGTTTAATTAAATTTATTAGTAATTTAAGAACCGAAGCTAAGAAATCTGTCAGTGATGAAAAAGATTTCAAAGAACTAAACGGTAAAATCATGGAATTATTTGATGATTATTTAAATAAACATGGCAAAGAAAAAGTAGCTTCCGAAATCGCAAGATTAGCCAAAGAAGCTATGGATGCAAGAATGAAAGCAAGAAAATCTAAAAAATAAAAAGTCAGTTTTATTAATTTCCTGTTGACTGTATTTATTAATCTTTCATCAATTTTCTATTAATCTTTTATTAATTCTATTAATTTCTATTAATTAATATATTAATTCTATTAATTGATATACTAATCTTATTATTTTACTAATATTTCACTAATATTTTACTTTTTAATAAAAAAATTGAATTTACATATATTGAGCTCTTTAATTAACATTAAAGGGGTATTTGTGAAAAAACTGAATATATAATGTTGCTTGATTAACATGACTTTCTACCATTATCTATCGCAATACCAAGACCACTAACACCGTTTTGATATGATTATTTGCTTTTTAGGTCTTTGAAACTATATAAAAGAACAAGTTTCTGTGAGTTTTATACTCGCTTTACTCTGAAGTGGCAAGAGTATCGTTATAGTTTTCGATGTAATCATATTATTAACTAATCTTTTTTTTTATATTGTAAAGCAATTTACGTTTATAAAAACGATATTGTTCTTTATAAAAATTGAAAACACCTTTATATATCAAAATTAAATAAAATTTAACAATGGAGTCGTTAGTTGTTAAAAAAGTTAACTTTAAAAGAAAATTTGGCCTAGTTGAGGGCGAATTAAGAGGTCATGATGAATCTAAATTAATGAATCCTCCTATTGAATTAGAAGATAATTATAATTGGATAAGAGACGATAAAAGAAAAGATGAAAAAGTATTAAAACAAATTAAAGCAGAAAATGATCATACTGATTCTATAATGAATACACACAAAGAATTAACGGACACATTATATAAAGAAACAAAAAAATATATCAGAGAGTCATATGATACATTTGCAAGTTTACATAATTTACAAGAACCATGGAAATATTTTGTAAGATTCACAGAAGGAAAAGATTATCATTCACATTGGAGAAGAAAAATATTACCAGATGATTGTTTAATTGAAGAAGAATTATTAAATATTAATTTATTAGCAGAAGGAAAAAAACAATGTGATGTAACTTCATTTGATTTATCACCTGATCATAAATATTTTACTTATGGTGTTGATTATGATGGAAGTGAAAGATATGAGTTTGTACTAGTTAATATTGAAACAAGACAAGTTATTGAAACAGATATTCCTAATATTTCTTATTGTTCTTATGAATGGGTAACTAACGATAAATTTTATTATCTGGCTGGTGATGATGCTAATCGTATGTACCAAGTATGGTTATATGATATGTCAAAAAATACATCAGAAAAAATATTTGAGGAAACAAATACTAACTATGACTTGAGTATTGGCTTGACAGATGACGAGAATTATTTAGTGATATCATCAGGGAATTATAATTCAAATTGGTGTTCCTATATTGATTATAAAAAGGATTATTATAAAACAATATTATTTTTACCTGAAATTGATAAAGTGAAATATGATATTGAACATTACGAAGACACATGGTTTGTTCATACAAATAAAAATGCAATTAATTGGCAAATATTAAAACTGGAAGAAAATAAAACTAGAGAATGGGAAAATTTAATAGAATTTATTCCACCAAATGAGTCAGTATATATTGGTGGGATTGCAATATTTGAGAAATTTTTTACATTTAAGACTAAAATTAATGGAAACACTTACATTAACATTATTGATCCAGAAAGAACAAATATAAAAATATTAACACATTTAGAGAATAAATCAATGAGTTGGGAAGAATATATTAATCAAGACTTTGTAAATATAAAATCAGAACTTGTTTTTACAATAAGTTATGGAGTAAATCCAATTCGTCAAACAAATAAACTAAACATTTTATTCACTTCAATGATTAAACCAACTGAATTATTTGATTATGATGTTGATACATTAGAATGTAATAAAATTCATGAAAAAATTGTACCAAATTACAATTCAGAATTATATGAAAGTAAAAGAATTTGGGTTGAACAAGAGGGAACAAAACTAGGAATTCCTGTTTCAATAATTTATAGAAAAGATTTATTAAAAGATGATTGTTCAAATCCATTATATTTATATGGATATGGGTCTTATGGTATGACAATAAGTCCAGCATTTGATTATGAACTTTTACCTATATTGGATAGAGGTTACATTTATGCCATTGCTCATGTAAGAGGAGGTGCATTTTTAGGATATGATTGGTATGAGGCTGGTAAAATGGAAAAAAAAATGAATACTTTTAATGACTTTATTAAATGTGCAGAATATTTCAAACAATCAGGACTTGTTGATCCGAATAAAATTGTAATTGAAGGTAGATCAGCTGGTGGATTATTAGTTGGTGCTTCTCTTGCATTAAGACCTGATTTATTTTGGATTACTCTTCCAGGTGTTCCATTTGTTGACATATTAAATACAATGTCTGATTCAACAATTCCATTAACTACTGAAGAATGGACACAATGGGGTAATCCAAATGAAGAAAAATCATTTGAAATAATGAATTAAAGGGGAAGGTATCATGAAAACAGATGGCTTGCTGCGATCCAAGGACATATCTCTACTGCACGACTTTGCTGTCGTCTGCGACCAGGGAAACCTGACCCGAGCGGCCATTGAACTGAACACCGTGCAGTCAGCCATCACCCAAAGGATGCAAAGGTTAGAAGACGCGATTGGTACG
>CAKZQZ010000116.1 GCA_937142855.1 uncultured Alphaproteobacteria bacterium
CAATTAACAACTTTTTCAGGTTTCAATTTGATGATAAAAGGGTTATGTACATTCTTTGAAGACGTACAGTCTCTAAAATTATTGACAATTTAACGAGTTATCATAAAATCAAAATTGATGAGATAGATCGAGCCATTCTATATGAAATGTCAATGGGGAGTAGATTATATGATATGGTTGAAACATTATTAATTTTAAAAACAACATTAGATAGTAGGAAAAAGAGAATGAAAGAAATATTCAATGTAAAATCAGATAGAGAACTATTGGCAATTGCTAGAGGAAAAGGTTTTATCTAATATACTTGTTTATTCACTTTTTTTTTTGAGCATTTTGTTCTTTTGAAACCATGATAATGTGAATAAATTTGATTCATTAATCAAAATATAAATAAAAATGAACAAAACAATTCAAAGAAAAAGTAAAATTCTATTTTTAGTTTCCCTATTTTCAATTGGATTTTACTCTTGTAGTACAAATGAAAACATTAACGAACAAATTGTAAAATCATATGACATTGAAGAGATTAGAGTTGCTAATAAAGAAGAAGTAAAATTGACATTAGATTTTATAAATAAGCACAATTTAAATATTGATGTTAATAATCCTGAAGTTGTAAATTATACTGAATTACCTGGAAAATCAATAGTCTTAAATTATACAAATAAAATTGAAAGAAGTAATTCTGTGAAATCATTAATATTAGTAGTAAGTGAAGAGAATGAAATAATTACATATTATGGTCATGAAAAAATTGATAATGGAAAATTTTACACAGTTAACACGTATAAAGAGGATAAAAAATGGTTTGTAGCTGATGTTGATAAGGAGTCAGAAGAGATAATAAAAATTAATTTTGTTGCTGATAATACTGGTAAGGATGTGACATTTTGGGAATGTGCTGAAATAGCTGTAAGCGCATGCGTTAATGATGGGTCGTGTGCTTTTATTTGTGGAATTACATGGCAATATTGTTTAGGATCTATTGGGCTTGCATGTGCATATGTGTCTATTGTAAATTAAGATTATGAATTATTATTTAATTGGAATTTTATTAATCGTATTTGCATTAACACTTCTTATAATGGCAATTATTGATGTTATTAAAAAGAAAAGGAGTAAAATATTGATACTGCTATTATTATTTACTCCAATAATTGGACCTATAATATATTTTCAAAAAAGATAAAAATCTTTAGAACAAAGTATCTTTAATTGTAGAGTAACAGAAGAGGTTTGTTGTGAAATTCTTAAAGGTGGAAATAGTGCTTTCAAATAATGATAATAAATTTATGGAATATAAATAAATCCTACCACCATCATTGGTTATGCGCAATGCGATATAAAGTGTTGAAATGAAAATTAATTACATTAAACAAACTACGGTACTCGAACAAGAAAGTTCTTATGCACAATCCCCACTAAGTATATCTGATACCGATGGTAGCAAAAAAAACAAAGAATGAAAGTATTTTTTAGTCATGCTTCAGAAGACAAACCTATAGTTGAACAAGTTTTCTTAAGGGTAAAAGAAAAATTTCCAGAAATTGAAGGATGGTTAGATAAATATGAAATATTAGGTGGAGATGACTTAATTGAAACAGTTCATAATGGTATTGAGCAATCTGATAAATTCTTGATTTTTCTTTCGCCAAATTCTATAGAAAAACCTTGGGTGAGAACGGAGCTTAGAAAAGCTTTAAACGATGAAATAAATAGAATTAAGCCTGAGTTTATAGTTCCTATAAAAATTGGTCACATTTCACAATTTCCTCCATTTTTAGAAAGCAGATTCTATATCGATATTGAAAGTAAAACTGAGGAAGAATGGTTGCAGGACATATATTCTGCAATTACACGTGAAAAAAAATCCAATGGTCAATCTGCAAACAATCTTTCAATTTCTTTGCAATTAGCTAGTGATGAACCAAAAGCTACTATGGTTTTATTTGAACCTCAATTCTGGGCTGAGCCAATTGGATTTAAAGTAACGACATCAAAAAAAATCACTAATACTATTTGGCAATACCCTGAATTTAAAGGTATGCAGCAGATTTCAATTTCAGAATTGAAAAATGATTTTGAGTATGGTATTCGAATTTTTAATCACAATATCAAACCTAAAGTTCCATTTGTTATTGGAGTTATTTTCGAAGATACTGGTGACCCAAGAAGTTATGTAAAAGATGTTCAAACTTGGACCGGAGAAGATGGAGAACAAAGTATAAGAGTAGTAAGTTTTAAGTAAAAATATGGCTGCAATCATTATATCAAATAATACATCAGTGATTTGCGAAAATTCAGTGTTTTTATAAACACTACGAAATTGTTCATGGAATTGTAAAGACTGAAAATTAAACTTTAATAAAAGTTTTACAATTAAATATTAACCATTGACCAAGTTGTTTACTTTCTGGGAAGAAATAACTTTGAATAGTTTTAGTTTAAAATAAGTTATAATTTGTTTTATTACAATACTTATTTATAGACACAACATTCATCTATCTTCTTTGTTAAGTCTAATTAGATCCTTTTCAAAATAGTTCGACTTCTGACCTATTGGCTCAACTGCTTAACCCTCAACTTTTAGTTGGGGGTTTTTTA
>CAKZQZ010000117.1 GCA_937142855.1 uncultured Alphaproteobacteria bacterium
CAAAAGATGTTGAAACAGAGGTGCGTCAATTAGGCGTTGATGCCGCTATCGTCGGGGCTGACGGCGCCCCGGTCAGCTAGCCTTTGGCGGCCGTGCAGGCGGGCTAGCCCCATGGCCCGTTTGGCGGATTGTTACGATCCGTTTTTGGGTTTTTGCGGCGCGATGTCGGTACTGAAGTTTTCGGTTGCTGCGTTGAGCTTGGGTTTGGCATGGCATCTGCCGATGAGGGCACTGAGCGGCGATAACGTGCGCGTGCCTCGGCTTTGACTTCCTGAAAATTGAGCGGACGATCGGCCCAGTCCGCAATCCCGATATCACGGTCAAACAGGGCTACATGGCGATATTTAAAAAATGGAATAAGCGCCATGCCGGCAAGAAATCCGCCGATATGCGCCATATAGGCAACGCCGCCGCCGGTTTCGTTCAATGCTTGCGGTACCGCAACAAATTGTCCGCCAATCCAGACGCCTAAGACCAACCAGGCTGGCAAATTGATAAATCTGAAAAAAAATCAGAGATTGTTGAAGCTACAACTCTAAGTAATATATTAAAAGAAAATAATTTGAATGAAGAATTTACATTAATAACAGATATAGAAGGAGCAGAAGCTGAGGTGTTTTTTAAAGATAAAAATTCACTAAAAATGTGTTCACAAATTATTGCTGAATTAGATAATACCTTATCATATTCTATAGATGAACAAGTTGATCAATTATTAAGTTATGGATTTAAAATGAAAGAAAGATATGGAAATGTTTTCGTGTTTATCAAATCGAATTAGTTAACCCTTACGTTATTTACAAAAAAGATTACATATTTGATGTAACTGTTCTTTTGAAAGGTAAAGGTAATTTACAACCATTTTTTACAAGAAGAAGATTACAATATACAAAATCATCTAAACCAAAATTATATTTTGGAATTAATAACAAATCTTTTTTTCTAATCCTAAAAAGTCTGTAGAATACAAATTAGCTAAATCTAATATTTTTTTAATACTCCCCCCCCTTCTATCCATGTTTGATTATATTCAAGCTGAATATATTCTATCAAACCATTTGATAAGGTTTGCTTTGCCCCTAATAAAGCATTATATTCAGAACCCTCTATATCTAACTTTAGTAAATTTATTTTTTTAAAATTATTCTTCTTAACAAGAGTATCAATAGTGGTTTGGTTAATATCAAAGCTTTCATTCAAATAATAGTGTTTAATAGTAGAGTTCTGTCCACTTGCACGATTAGTATTATCAATATAAAATTTAGATACAGAAACATTATCACCTAAAGCTTCTTCAATTAGTTTATACGAAATATTTTTTAAATTTCTTTTTAAAATTGTAATATTCTTTGGAAAAGGCTCTATTGCCAAAACTGAGAAATTTTTTTTATGCTTTTCCAGAAGTTAGTGAATTTAATCACATGCTCTCCAAAATGTGATCCACCATCAATGAAACAGACTGAATCATTATTTTTTATAATTGATTCTAAAATTGATTATTCTCCATTTTTATCTGGAAATGGTATGCATCTTCCATTTATGTTTTTAGCAAAACGTTCTAAATAATAGTCAAAAAATGTCAAATATCTATGCATTACTACTTACCATAAACAACCTTGCCCATATGGCTATTTCAAATTAATCAAAAAAAGAGTTTTTGTTAAAGTTACTTTTTTTAAATTTTTAATCATTATGATACCATTATAACAAATTTTGATTTATTTTATATAGATTAACCCTTCTAACATTTTTTTCAAGCGTGTCTATTGAAATAAATTTGCCATCAAAAGAAACTTTAGGATGCAAATCACATCTAAGAGCTGTTTCATTGTAAAATTCATTAGATTTAATTTTGTCAATTAATTGAAGTGTATTTGTGTCTAAATTATACATCATTAATTTTGCCTCATGATTATTATTTTTCTTTGGATATGTATCTGTTATAAATACATTTTTATTTTGGGGTAAGAAACTTGGATGACCATCTTCAAATTTTAATTCTAAAGCAACTTTTTTTATTTTTTTAGATTTGTCAGTTAATATAATATAGCTATCTCCAGTTATCAATTTTGAAACAGCACTATTATCTTTAAATAAAAAATGAAAGATTGGTAAAAGTGGTTTGAATAAGAATTTGATAAATTTTTTATTTTTTCTTAATTTATTTAATTGGTTTGGAACACCAGCATAAGCCAAAATTTCGAGGTTAGTTCTCCAACAAAAATGGCCCATTCTTCCTGAATCTAGCAATAAATACAATTCTGATCCATCGGATTTTACAGTATATAATCTGCTATATATCCCTCCTTCAGGCATTTTCCAACGATGAAGAAAACAAAATCTATTTCCTTTGGGGTTAAACATTAGATGTTCAAGATAATGGGTGGCGTTGTTCATATTTGATAGAGGTCTAAATTTTAATAAATTTTCTATATTAATTATTTGATGATATTTTTTAGACTGAATATTTAAAGACCATATCCCGTCATTTTGGACAACTTTATTGTTTTTTAAATTATTATTAATTCCAGCATAACTATATCCTCGCCTACAAAAAAAGTGACGTTCATGATCAATGCAAATAGCTTGTGTTCCTAGTGAATTTACATCATAAACTGGTAAAGGTAATATACTCTTCTTCTTTGTCAAAATGTTAATTATCACAGAACAAAATTTGTTATCTATAATATCATTATAAATAACATTATCTTTGAAATCAGGACCTAACCATTGCAACATACAACCCTGTTGCCAGTTAAATGTTTTTGAATATGCAATGTGAAAGAATTTTTTTTTATTTGAGCTTAAATTAAAATATCCGATCTCAACAAAATCATTTTCATCAGGTAACTTATTTATAAAAGTGGTCTTGAGACATAGGATTTTAGTATTATTTTTATTTAATTGTGATTTCCCATAATAGCCAAAAAAGAAATGTTCATTTTTTGGAGTTGAAAAAAATAATTTCATTTAATTTCTCGATCTAAATAATCTATTGCACTTTTAATGCCTTTAACATCTTTTTTAAGGGACCAATTTTGGACAAGAATACCAGAGTTGATTTTCATTTTTTTTAAAAGGTTTTCATTGTCTATTAATGAGACTATTTTACTACTTAAATTTTTTATGTCACCTACATTAACAATAAAACCATTTTGCCCTTCAACAACAAGATCACCTGCAGTTCCTACCATATTTGACACAATGGCAGCTAAATTGAAATTTAGTGCTTCGTTTAATGATTTAGGCGAAGCATCATACTCAGATATAATAGCTATCATATCTGCAATTGAATAATATTTTGATATTTGTTGTTGATTAACAAAACCTGTAAAAACTGATCTGACTCCTTTTTGTAAACTTAAATCCTCCATTTTTTTTCTATTGGGTCCATCACCTACAAACAATATGACAATGTTTTTTCGAGAAGATAAAGCAACGGCTTGTATTAGATCTAATGGTCTTTTCCTATTAGTAAATCTAGAAGGAAATATAATCACAAAATCTTCTTTGTTAATGTTTAGCTCTCTTTTAATAATATTGATTTTAGATTTATAAAATGATTTCTTCTTTAGGAAAAAATCATTATCAACGGCACAAGGGACAAAAAAAAGTTTTTTTTCACTTAGTAAAAAACTTTTCCAATATCTATAATTTCCGCTACATGAATAGAGTATAGCGTCGGAATTTTTTAAATAGAAACCAATAACCACGAACTTCAAAAATTTTAATATCAAATTCTTATCTTCTTTAATTAGCCCTTCACCCCTCAATATAAGTTTTACACCATTAATTTTAGCACTGAGTAAAATCAACCAACAAGTTAAAGTTTGATATCCATGAACTAAAATAAAATCATACTTTCTTTGGTTAAGAACTGAGAAAACTCCAAAATTTATCCTGGAGAAAAATCCTGTGATTTTTTTTTTTGCTAAATTTTTTAGAAAAAAATGACTATAACCTTTAATTAATGGTATATCCCATTTAATTGTTGTATTAAATCCATCACTATAAACCCCTTTAAGTCCAATTTCATCTCCAAACATAACTAAAGTATTTATTTTTTTTTCTTTAGATAGTTGTCTAAAAATAGGTGCATGATATTGAATGGGGTGTGAGGCATAAATTAAAAGTTTTTTATTTTTTTTTTTTGATGAAACAGTAACAAAGTTTCTTGATAAAATTGATTTAAATGAAAATGAACCCGTTTCAACCAAATTGAATATCAATAGTATATTTTTGATAAATAAAACCCATATTAAATATCTAAAAAAACTTTTTAAACCATGAATTATTGGTTTTACCTCATATGACTCTATGCTTTCAAACCCATTACTTAAAATAATTTGTGACATAGATTGTTTAGTAAATGCTTGTTCATGAGTATAATCACCATATAAAATAGAATTAACGAATGGACTATCTGCGTTTGGTTGGTGACTTATTAACCTTCCATTAGGTTTAAGTACTCGATGAATTTCTTCTATAAGAAGAAATAAATTTTGTTTTTCAAAATGCTCAATAATATCGATTGCAGTAATCACATCAAATGAATCTGAAGGCTTTTGATTGAGATATTGCATTATATCTTCTTTAATAATTTTATTAATCCCTAGTTTTTTTCCTTCAGTTATCATTTCTTTACTGTCATCAATTCCAATAACATTGTGATATCCTCTTTTTTCAATGAACCAAACAAAATCCCCATAACCACAGCCAAGGTCTAAAATTTGAACGTTTTTATCAATTGGAAAAAATTTTGCTATTAAATAATTATAAAACGGCCCTCTTCTTAATTTTTCTGATATTTTTTTAGGAACAGATTTAAGTGAGTTCATTGAGGTATAATTTTTATATATTGTTTCTTTATAACTCATAACAAAACCTTCTTGATCTATAAATAGTTTAGTAAATACTTAACTTGATTTTCTTTAAATTTTGTAAATGTAAAATTTTGAATTAAATGCTCATATCCATTTTTACCTAATTGTTTTCTAAGCACCTTATCATCGATTAGTTTGCTATACACCTTAACTAAATTCTCGTAGTCTTTTAAATCAAAAGAATACCCTGTTTTTTTGTTTAAAACTACGTCTTCGGAACCACAATTTTTAGAAGATATACACGGTTTTTTAAATAACATGGCCTCAAGATAAACAATACCAAAACCCTCAAGTGGACTAGTAAGAGTAAATATATCACAATGTTCTAAATAGGGTGTTGTATCTTTTACATAACCTAATATTGAAACATTTTTTTCAAGTTTTTGTTTCTTAACAAATTTAATAATTTTTGTTTTGAAATTCCCTTCTCCAATAATTGTATATTTAATATTTTTATATTTCTTTATTAAAATTGGTAAAATTTTTAACATATCTAAAACAGCGTTTAATTTGCCAGATTTATCGAGTCTTAAAATACTTAATATGTTTAATTCATTTTTTTTATATGGAGATGTTTTTGACATTAACTTTAAAGGAGTATTGATGCAGCATGGGAATACTATGATTTTTTTCTTTGGTATTTTAAATTTTTTAAAAATTAATTTTGAAGTGTAGTTACTTATACACCAGTAACTATCCATTTTCATTAAACCCATTTTTTTAAACAAAGATAATTCTTTTCCCCAAACCTCTGTACCATACAATGTAATAATGTTTGTTTTTATACTTTTAAATAATTTCAAGAAAGGTAAAAAAACTGCCAATGTAACATGTTGCCATATTATAATAGTTTCAGAATTAGAGTATTTGAATAAAAAATAAATAAATTTAAAATAATTAGAATTGCATACTAAAACTTTTTTGTCAGGCGCATTATTATCATGTAAAGAAATTACTTTATAAGATATCTTGTTCTCTCTTAATCCTTTATAAAAATATTTATTAAAAGTTTGTATTCCTCCCACTTTATCAAAAGTTGATAAAGAAACGCATAAAATCTGCATAATATAACCTTCTTAAATTGCATCCCGTCAATTATTACTTACACTGAAAAAATAGCTTGTATTAATATTAAAATTTTTAAATTAATCAAGCATTTGTAATTTTACTTATTTTTTTAATGCCCCCATCATTTATTTCAAAAATATAGTCGCATAAAGACAAAGAATTATGTCTATGAGTTATCATCAAAATAATAGGTTTAAATGTTAAGTTTCTTAAGTTTTTAATAATATTTTTTTCAGTGTTAATATCTAAAGCATTTGTTGCTTCATCTAAAATTAATATTTTAGGCTCATTATAAATTGCCCTCGCTAAACCAATTCTTTGTTTTTGACCACCTGAAATTAATGCACCTTTTTCTCCCACAAGAGTGTTTATTCCACTGGATAAACTTTTTAAATAACTATCCAACTTTGAAAATTTTAGGGCATTCTCTATTTTTTTATCATCAATTTCGTTTGGCTTTAAACCAAATGCAACATTATTTCTGATTGTGTCATCTAATAAATAAACGTCCTGCGGTACATATCCTATTAAACTTTGCCATT
>CAKZQZ010000118.1 GCA_937142855.1 uncultured Alphaproteobacteria bacterium
TCAGTAAAAAGGAGATTTTATCTTCTTGTTGCCTCTATAGTCGTTTTGTGGGTTTTACGTTTTTTTAGTTGTGTCTTTGCCTTTTCGCGGGTAGCCCCGTGTGGGTTTCGTTTCGTGTTCTTTTCTAGGAGCTATTTGTAAACAAGTATAACATTCTTCACTTTCTATTTACGGTACCGTAATGCAACAACTTCATTTCTTTATATTAGAATATTAATATAAGAAGGAGTCCTACCCTTCTCTAGGGAAGGGAGGTTAATAGATCGAATCTATACTTTCATATCGCCTTACATATAAATCTTTACTTAGAAAAATATTATTTTTTTTACTTAGATTATTATAAACGGCTATAACATTTTCAAAACTATGTTTTGCGACCGTTAGAGCAGAAAGTGATATTTGATCATTTTTTAACAAAAACAAAAAAGCAGAAAAATTTCTTCCAGCACTCCAACGTACGTGCTCTAAAGGGTAATCCTGATTTTTATCTTCATAATTAGGATCGTATCTTCCAGGTCCATATGATCTACTGACTTGAATAGAAATTTCTTTTCTGAACAATAAATCTCTATCAACATTCATACCAACCGTACCAACAATAACTATTCTTCCTTTAGATCTTGTTATTTTAATTGCATCTATGCAAGGTTGATTACTTTTAGTGGCAGTGGCAATAATTACCGCATCAACACCAAAACCAGATGTAACATCATTAATTTCTTTTTCTATATAATTGGTGGATAAAAGATGAATTTTTTTAACATTTTTATTCTTTATTAAAGATAACCTATGTTTATCTTTTTCGACTACAATAACGTTACACCCATTCGCTATCAAAATTTGTACTAAAACATTGCCAACCAAACCTAAACCCATTACACAAATAGTCTCACCAATACTTGGATTAGCTAATCTTACAGATTGAAGGGCGATTGCACCAATTACTCCAAAAACAGCGTCTTCACTTCTAACATTATCTGGTATTTTACAGACTAGATTAGCTGGTATATTAACAATTTCTGCGTGTGGTCCATTTGACAATACTCTGTCACCTATTGCAATATTTGCAACCCCTTTCCCTATACCAATGACTCTGCCTACGTTTGAATACCCTAGGGGAATAGGGTCTTTAAGCTTTCTTTGTACAGACGAAAATGTTGATGCAAAACCATCAGTTTTTATTTTATCTAAAACTTGTTTTACTTTTTCTGGTTGTTGCTTGGCTTTAGAAAATAATCCAGCTTTCCCAAATTCCAACAACATCCTTTCAGTTCCAGATGAAATCAGTGACAATTCAGATCTAATTAAAACAAAGTTTTCTCTTACAATTGGCGAAGGGGTTTCAACAATTTGTAAATGGCCATGCATAAGGTCCTGTATCAATTGTTTCATTATATATCTTTCAAACTATTTTTTTTAGTCAACTCATAAAATTTGTATTCTCGCATCCTCATTACCTCTGTTCTTAAATGCGACCAAATAAAGCCTTCTTTTCCAGACATAAATAGTCCCTTAAAAATATAATAATAAAGGAAAAGAAGTAAAAATCTTAACGGAATATAACTAAAATTTTGTTTAAACCACATCCTTCTTTGGTCTGAGTTTCCAAAAAGTTTTGGATTAAATGATAATTTATTTTTTAAAAATTTTGATTTTGCCTCTGAAGAAGTATATTTATTTTGCTTATTATACCAGTGCTCTAAATTTGGACTGTCTATATGTAAAAGTTCACCACCTATATGTCCTGTTTTACCATTAATTATTGGATGTTCATTGACTAAAACATCTGAGAATTTAACTCTACCAGTTTTCCAAATCCTTAAAATATTTTGTTTTATTGGTAATTTTTTACCTAAGAAACATAAAACCCTAGTAAGAGTAAACCCATTAACTTTTGAATTTATTTTAATTGATTTTTCTATGTTATGTTTAAGTTCCTTAGTTAACCTTTCATCTGGATCTAATTTCATTGTGTATTCACTTTTAATTTGAAAACAATCTAGCGCATAGTTCCATTGGTCTCCAAAATTGGTAAACTTTCTTTGCTTATAAATTACATTATATTTTTTCAATATATTTATAGTTTCATCATTACTAAAGCTATCTAAAACAAAAACTTCTGAAGCCCAACCTTCTAATTGATCCAAAGCTTCATTTAGGTTGTGAGCTTCGTTTAATGTTATCATAACTACAGTCAATGGTAATTCACCTGATTTAAATTTCATTAACAAAGCCTAAAAAGTTGGTCTTAATTTATTTTCAATTTATTTTCTTACTCAGTAAAAAATTTTTCTCAATAAAAATATATAGTATTAATAGCAAAGTTAAAATTGACAGTTTAAAAAAGTAAGTAGTTATTTGATCAACACCAAATGCATCCCAATGAACACAAAACTTAAATAAGAAAGCAATAAAAAAAAAACTTCCAAAGGAATATGAAACAAGCTTCAACACTGTATAACAAATTGAGATTAATAATGCGCTTGCCGCTACTATTAATGAATTTATGAATAAAGAATAATTGATTTCAATATAATTATAAAAAAGAGGGAAACCAATGCCTGTACCTGTGTCAACAAGTGTTATCATTCCATGATCTCTTCCATATGTATTATAATTAATTATATCTAAATTTCCTGCAGAATAGCCTAAATCCACTAAATGATAACTATCTAATCTCCATACTAAATGGTCAACAGTTACTATTAGGCTATCTATTAACCCAGTCATATATATTAAAAACAATTGATGTGGAATAAATGTATATAACATAAAAATTAAAGTCATAGATATAATTAAAATATTTAAGTACATATTTTTTTTTACAAATTTAAATATTAAAAAAATAATTATAATCAAGCTTATCATCAGTAAAAACCTTGAGCCAAACATAAAAACACTAGCTATGGTCAATCCAATAAAAATGATAAAAAATGTATTTATGAATTTATTTTTTATAGTCTTGGAAAAATAAAAAGACATAATAATAAAAGTTAATTCATTTGGTAAGAAAAAATGTAGCAATACATTAGAGAAAATATTATTAATTAATAAATCACCTATATAATTTTTATTTTCAAAATATTCAAAATTAAAAATTACTCTTAGTTTCAATAATAATAAAATTAAAAAACTAAATATTAAAAAAGTGTTTATGTTATTTACATTATCAAAAAACTGAAAATTGTTTTGAAGATTTAATTTTTTCAAAGCTATGTTTATGGTAATTATAGATATTGTTGTTGAAAAAAAATAAAGACAACATAAAAAAAGCGGCTCACCTAAATTTGGAAACCTATAATTATTCAAATATACATTTGAATGCAGCAAAATATCGTAAAAAGGATAAACATTGAATAAAAATATGAATGGAACCAAAATGAAGGCCAGAAATCCTCTTAAACAAAATAGAATATCTATGAAATCTTTAGAACTGTTCATATGAAAATTCTAAATCCTCTTTATCAATCGTAAAATAAAAGTACTT
>CAKZQZ010000119.1 GCA_937142855.1 uncultured Alphaproteobacteria bacterium
CCAGGAAAAATTTGATAGATTCTTAATTCAAAAAAAGCACTCATTACAGACCCTCATAAAAGTAAATAAAATTAAACTTTATATAATTAAATTTAAATATTCAAATTTTCATTTATATTATCTGTATAAGTTTCTATGGAGAATGTGATGGATTACTCAAATGGTTGTTTTGTTGGAAGAGTGTGGGATAATCAAAAAGGTGGACCATGTTTAATTAAAGTAAAAGACGGCTATGTATATGATATAACTACTAAAGAAATACCAACAGTAAGAGATTTGCTTGAGCTCGATAATATTAAGGGGTACTTGAGTAATTGTTCTGGTGAGAAATTAATTTCAATAGAAAATCTTCTCTCGTCAAGTTTTAAAACAGCTTCAGACATTCGTCTTCTTGCACCTTGCGATTTACAGGTTATTAAAGCGTGTGGTGTTACATTTGCTAAATCAATGGTTGAGAGAGTTATAGAAGAAAGAGCTGCGGGCGACCCTAAAAAGGCAGAAAATCTTAGAAATCATATTGGTGGCTTAATTGGTGACAGTTTACAAAATATTACCCCAGGATCAGATAAAGCAAGTGAAGTAAAAAAAGCATTAATAAGTGAAGGTTTGTGGTCTCAATATTTAGAGGTTGGAATAGGAAAAGACGCAGAAGTTTTTACAAAAGCTGCCACATTGTCCTCAGTTGGTTTTGGAGAAGAAGTTGGTTTGAATCCAATTTCTAATTGGAATAACCCAGAACCTGAGATTGTTTTGGCTGTAAATAGCATTGGAATAATAAAGGGGGCAACTCTTGGTAATGATGTAAATTTAAGAGATGTAGAAGGCAGGTCAGCTTTACTTCTAGGTAAAGCCAAGGATAACAATGCTTCTTGTTCTATTGGCCCATTCATAAGAATTTTTGATGAGACTTACTCAATAGACGATATGAAATCAGCTCATATTTCCCTTAAAGTAGAGGGAGAAGATGGGTATATTCTTAATGGCTCTAGTTCTATGTCTGAAATAAGCAGAGATCCAGAAGACCTCGTACGTCAAACTATAGGAAGGCATCACCAATATCCAGACGGCTTTCTGTTGTTTTTAGGAACACTATTCGCACCAACAGAAGATAGAGACGTTGTAGGTGAGGGGTTTACTCATAAAGTAGGGGACAAAGTTACAATTTCAGAACCTAATCTCGGAGAGTTAATAAACTATGTTAATTTATCCACAGCTTGTCCACAATGGAGTTTCGGGATTGCTGCTATGATTAAAAATTTAAGTCAAAGAGGATTAATATAAAAATAAAAAGGTTTTGTTATGAATGAACTAATAAAAGGTTCCTTAGAAGGGATTAAGGTTTTAGACTTTTCTACTCTTTTACCAGGACCACTTGCAAGTTTATTCCTGGCAGAAACTGGCGCAGAAGTTATAAAAATTGAGAAGCCATTAACTGGGGATGAAATGAGGTCTTCTGAACCTAAATGGAATGATGAAAGCGTTTCTTTCTCTATGTTAAATAGAGGAAAAAAAAGTTTATGCTTGGATTTGAAAGATAAAAATAGTCAAAACACCTTAAAACCTCTTATCAAAAAAGCGGATATTATAATTGAACAGTTTAGGCCTGGGGTAATGAAAAGGCTTGGTTTAGATTATGAAAAAATAAAAAAAATTAATAATAAAATCATATATGTCTCAATAACTGGTTATGGACAAACAGGTCCTAAAAAAATGGATGCCGGACACGATTTAAATTACATAGGCAATGTGGGGCTACTAAGTTTAAGTATGGGAAGTGGACAAAATACAACAGTTCCCCCAGCGCTTGTTGCTGATATTGCAGGTGGTTCTTATCCAGCAATAATCAATATTTTATTGGCGCTAAGAAAAAGGGATTTACACAAAACAGGTTCTTATCTGGATATATCAATGTCAGATAATCTTTTCCCTTTTATGTTTTGGGCTTTGGGATCTGGTTTTATTAAATCAGGCTGGCCACTAAACTCTGATTCACTTCTTTCGGGTGGATCACCAAGGTATAATATCTATGAAACTAGCGACGGTAGCTATATAGCGGCCGCCCCATTAGAAGATCGGTTTTGGAAAAATTTTTGTAAGGTTATAAAATTACCTAAAAAACTTATAGAAAAACAAGAAAATCAAAAAGAAATTATTCAAAAAATCAGAAATATTATTATCTTAAAAGACAAATTTTACTGGACTAAAGTTTTTGATGAGGCGGACTGTTGTTGCTCTGTAGTTAAATCTATTGAAGAGGCGATTAATGATAATCATTTTAAGGTCAGAAACATTTTTTCAAAAAAAATAGCTAATGATAAAGGTGAAGAAATACCAGCTCTGCCTATTCCAATTGATAGTCAGTTCAGAAAGAAAAAAACAGTTGAAAGGGCGCCTAAACTAGGTTTTGATAATAATTTATTATTAAACCCTAAAAATCATTAACTTGACCTTATTGCTGCATCTTGTCAGAGTATTTGAATTAAATTAATTTTTGTCTCTCTTAACAATTGGAGATTATTTATGAAAAGATTAAATGACTTAGAGTCGTATTGGATGCCTTTCACGGCAAATAGAGATTTTAAAAAAGACCCTAGAATGGTCGTTTCTGCTGATGGTATGTATTACAAGAGTGAAACAGGCAAAGATATTTTAGATAGTGCAGCAGGTCTATGGTGTGTTAATGCAGGTCATAACAGGCCAGAGATAACCGCTGCAATCTCACAACAAGCGTCAACTTTAGACTATGCTCCAAGTTTTCAATATGGACACCCAAAAGCTTTTGAACTAGCAAGTCGTGTAGCTGATTTATTTCCTAAGGGCCTTGATCATGTATTTTTTACAAATTCAGGATCTGAAGCTGTAGATAGTACCTTAAAAATAGCGCTGGCTTATCATAGGGCTAGAGGCAAGGGAACTAAGACTAGGTTGATAGGGCGTGAAAGAGGGTACCACGGTGTAGGTTTTGGAGGTATTTCAGTGGGAGGGATGCCTAGAAATAGGCAATATTTTGGAACACTATTGTCAGGTGTTGATCATATATCACACACTCATCTTCCAGAAAAAAATAAGTTTTCAAAGGGCTCACCTGAACATGGTGAATATTTAGCTGACACGTTGGAGAACATTGTCGCTTTGCATGACGCATCAACGATTGCATCTGTCATTGTCGAACCAATAGCAGGCTCTACAGGTGTTCTGCCGCCTCCAGTTAATTACCTCAAAAGGTTAAGAGAGATTTGTGATAAGCATGATATTTTGTTAATTTTTGATGAAGTGATAACTGGGTTCGGCCGTTTAGGAAAAGCAACTGCTTCTGAATATTTTGGAGTAACACCAGACATAATCTCATGTGCAAAGGCAATTACTAATGGAATCATTCCAATGGGAGCTGCTGTAGTCTCAAAAAAAATATATGATACAATGATGGATGAGGCAGATATGCCAATTGAATTATTTCATGGATATACATATTCAGGCCACCCTATTGCTTCAGCAGCTGGTCTTGCAGCATTAGACATTTACAGAGATGAGGATTTATTTACTAAAGCAGGAAAAACAGCTAAATATCTTGAAAATGTAGTACATCAACTTAAAAATGATAAAAATGTCATTGATATAAGAAACTTGGGGCTCGTGGCGGCAATTGAGATAGCACCTAGACCTGGTGAGGTGGGTGCAAGAGGATACGAGGCTATGAAAAAAGCATGGCACAAAGGTTTAATGTTAAGAGTAACAGGCGATACCTTAGCATTTTCTCCACCGTTAATTGCAGAAAATCATGATATCGATAAAATTTTTGAAATAGTCCAGGATGTGATTAGAGAATTAGACTAAATTCTTCATGCTATTTATAGGAATTTTTAGGTAGACATCCCCATTATCTTCTGATGGGGGTAAGTTACCTGCTCTCATGTTAACTTGAATTGAGGGGATAATTAAATTAGGCATGTTTAAAGTTTTATCCCTAGTTTCTCTAATTCGAACAAATTCATCTTCGCTTATTGTGTCTTTAACATGTATATTATTTTTTTTCTGTTCACCTACAGTTGTAGACCATTTTGCTTCTCTATTTGAAGGTGGATAATCATGACAAACGAAAATATTGAAGTTATCCGGATAACTTAATATTTTCTTAATTGACTTATATAATGTTCGCGCATCTCCACCTGGAAAATCAGCTCTCGCACTACCCAAATCTGGCATAAACAAAGTATCACCAACAAAAATAGAATCTGATATAATATGAGCTGTACATGCTGGTGTATGCCCTGGTGTATCAATGACCTTACAACTTATCTGTCCAATTTGATATTCATCATTATTCTTGAAGAGCTTATCAAATTGACTTCCATCTCTTTGGAACTCTGTCCCTGCATTAAAAGTTTTTCCAAAAATATTTTGCACATCTGATATTTTCTCAGATATTCCAATTTTACCTCCAAGTTTCTTTTGAATATATGGAGCGGCTGATAGGTGGTCAGCGTGAACATGAGTTTCAATAAGCCAAATTAAACTTAAATTATTCTTTTCTATAAAAGAAATTATATTTTCTGCATTTAAATAATCTATTGATCCAGATGAATAATCAAAATCTAAAACGGAGTCTATAACAGCACATTCTTTGCTAAATTTATCGTAAACAACATAACTAATAGTAGATGTAAGCTTATCAAAAAAACCTTTTATTTGGAGATTATTTTTTTTAATATTTTTATCCATTGTTAATCCTCATTAATAATTAGATCAATTTTGGTAGAGGTCTCTTTGTGGCATCATTTCCTATTAAGATAGTCTCTAAACTTTTTGCTATTTCAGATAATTCTAAATCGTTACCTGCTGGCGCAATTAATTGAATGCCAAAAGGCATTTCTTTATGGTCTAAACCACATGGTAATGCCCATACGCAAGGGATAGCCATTGTAGTTGCATAACTTAAAGAAAGCCATCGCATATATGTTGGCATTTTTTCCCCATTAATTTCATCTACGAATAATTGTTCATGTGAATATGGAGAGACAGAAGCAGCAGGGCATATTAAAACATCATATTCTTTAAAAAACTTACGGAAATTTTTATAAATCTTAGTTTGCATAACGTGGGCCCATGAAACGTCAGCTAAACTATATTGTAAACCTCTTTCAACATTATCTATAACATTAGGACCTAACAAGTCTTTATTGTTATCGAGTTTATCTTTATGAGAAGCAACGAAGTTAAAACCTCTTATTATTTCAAAGCAATTATGGATGTCTAGAAAATCAGGTTCAGATTGATCAGCTTTGTAAAAATTACTTTTAAAAACTTCAATTTTTTTTAAGAAAGTTGATTGAATATCATTATCTACTGGAGCACAACCAAGATCAGGTGTAAAAGCCATCTTAATTTTTGACAAGTCTGACCCTACTAATTCATCTGGCATTGAAAGGCTATCAAGGCTAGAAAATGGATCCATTATATTTAAGTTCACTTGAGCTTTTAATAATAGGTAAGTATCTGAAACATTTCTTCCCATTGGTCCTTGAACAGAAAATGGATTAAGACCAACAGATGCTTCTGTGGCAGGTACCAGGCCTGGAGATGGCCTAAAACCTGTAACTCCACAAAAACCTGCAGGAGTTCTTAAACTTCCACCATAGTCACTTCCATTTGCTAAGGGCATCATATTTGTTGCTAGAGCTGCAGCGCTTCCTCCTGAAGAGCCAGCAGGTGTCTTTTTAATATCAAATGGGTTAGAAGTTGCCCCATAAACTTTATTTTTTGTATTTCCTCCTGCTCCAAACTCAGGAGTATTAGTTTTACAAAAAATAATGCCACCTTCATCTCTTATATCTTTTACAACACTGTCATCACTATTAGGGATTCTATTTTCATAAATTTTAGAACCGGAAGTTGATCTTAAATTCTTAACAAGATTTAGATCCTTAATACCAACGGGAAGACCATGAAGTAATCCTAACTCAGCACCAGACATAACATCGTTTTCAGCTTTTTGTGCTTGCTTCATAACCTCATCTTTGTCAATAGCTACTACAGCATTTATAGACGGATTTATTCTTTCTACTTGTTCAATACAGCTTTTTGTTAACTCTACAGGCGAAAGTTGTTTGTTACCTATCAACTTTCTTGCCTCAGTAGCCTCTAAATCACATGGCCTTGTCATATCAAATCTCCCTAATGTTTCTAAAATCACATTTTATTTTTCTTTCGTAAAGCGAAAGGTTACAAACTTGACAAGAAATAAATATGATAATAATTGGTTATATAGATGATATAATACAATATAGAATATTTGATTATGAAAAACATAGACAAATTAAGACGTGCTGGGCTTAGACCTACAAAACAAAGGCTAATTATAGCAGACATATTGTTAGATGGCCCTAATAGACATTTTACTGCTGAAGATCTGCAAGATGAGATTTGTGCGTCGGGTAATTATATGTCGATTGGAACTGTTTATAATTGCCTTAAAAGATTTAAGAATTCTGGTCTAATTAAACAAGTTGAATACTCTAAGGATACAGCTATTTTTGATACCAATACAACTTTTCATCATCATTTTTTAAACGAAGAAACTGGCGAATTAATTGATATAGAAAACGATAAAGTCATTCTAGGTAAGCTTCCTGAAATTCCAAGTGGCTTTTTAAATAGTGGTGTGGATATAATAATCAAATTAAAGAAACATACTTAAACTATTTTACTTTAAAATGATTCTAAACTACTTGACATGGTAATTCACAGTTCATATTTTAATTGTTCAACAATTCAATTTTTTCAAGAAAGGTTTCCTGATGGATGATATTGGCAAATGCCCTGTAATGCATGGTTCAGCTACTTCTAATAATGGTATTAGTACTTCAAATCGAGATTGGTGGCCAAATCAATTAAACTTAAATATTCTTCATCAAAATGATAAAAGATCAAATCCTATGAATTTAGACTTTGATTATCGTGAAGAATTTAAAAAACTTGATTACCAAGCTTTAAAAAAAGATTTACACGCTTTAATGACTGACTCCCAAGAATGGTGGCCAGCAGATTATGGTCATTATGGTCCTTTCTTTATTCGTATGACATGGCACGCTGCTGGAACATATAGAACAAGTGATGGTCGTGGTGGTGGTGGAACAGGTGATCAACGTTTTGCTCCTCTAAATAGCTGGCCTGACAACGGTAACTTGGATAAAGCAAGAAGACTTTTATGGCCGATTAAACAAAAGTATGGAAATAAAATAAGTTGGGCTGACTTGTTTATTTTGACTGGCAATGTCGCAATTGAATCTATGGGCGGAAAAACATTTGGTTTTAGTGGTGGACGAGCTGATATCTGGTCACCTCCTGAAGATATCTATTGGGGTAAAGAAAATGAATGGTTAGATAATAAGCGTTACTCTGGAGATAGAGAATTGGAAATGCCTCTTGGAGCAGTTCAAATGGGATTGATATATGTAAATCCTCAAGGGCCAGATGGCAATCCAGATCCCTTAGCTAGTGCAAGAGACATTCGTGAAACTTTTGCTAGAATGGCAATGAACGACGAAGAGACAGTGGCTCTGACAGCTGGAGGTCACACTTTTGGAAAAGCTCATGGAGCGTCTGACCCAGATAAATATGTTGGTGCTGAACCAGAAGGTGCTCCAATTGAGCAAATGGGGCTGGGTTGGAAAAACTCCTATGGTTCAGGAGTAGGAAGAGATACTATAACCAGTGGTATTGAAGGGGCTTGGACTGCTAATCCAATTCAATGGGATAATGGATATTTTGATTTATTATTTGGTTATGAATGGGAACTAGTTAAAAGTCCTGCGGGGGCGTTTCAATGGCATCCTATTAATCCAAAACAAGAAGATATGGCTCCGGATGCGCAAGATGGTTCCATAAAAGTTACGACTATGATGACAACTGCAGATATGGCTATGAGGGAAGATCCGTCTTACAAAGTTATATCTAAAAGGTTTCATGAGAACCCTGACCAATTTCAAGATGCTTTCGCTAGAGCGTGGTTCAAGTTACTTCATCGTGATATGGGACCAAAAACTAGATATCTTGGACCTGAAGTTCCTGAAGAAGAATTGATTTGGCAAGATCCAGTTCCTGAGGGTAACAAAAACTATGATATAGATAAGGTTAAATCTCTGATTAATGAAAGTGGTCTATCTGTAAAACAAATGGTTGAAACTGCTTGGGCAAGTGCATCAACATACAGGGATACAGATATGCGTGGAGGAGCTAATGGCGCTCGTATTCGCCTCGAACCACAGAAGAACTGGGAAGTTAATAAACCTCAGGAGCTATCAAAAATATTAGACGTTTACTCTAAAATTTCAGAAAATACAGGGGCGTCAATTGCAGACATAATCGTGCTTGCTGGTAATGTTGGTATTGAAAATGCTGCAGGTAAATCCCTTGACTTTGTTCCTGGCAGAGGTGATGCGACTCAAGAAAATACTGATGTTGAATCATTTGCTGTATTAGAGCCAGTTGTTGATGGTTTCAGAAATTTTCAGAAACAGGATTATGGTATAAGTGCAGAAGAAATGCTTTTAGACAAAGCACAGATTATGGGCTTAACTGCACCTGAAATGACTGTTCTTATTGGTGGCATGAGATCACTTGGTATTAGTACTGATGGCCATGGAGTTTTTTCTGAGCCATCTGGTAAATTAACCAATGATTTTTTTGTTAAACTACTCGATATGAATATTGAGTGGAAACCAATTAATAAAAATATTTACGAGGGAATAAATAGATCTACATCAGAAAAAATAAGTTCTGCTTCAAGAGTGGATTTAGCTTTCGGTTCTAACTCTCAGTTGAGAGCTATTGCAGAGGTATATGCTTGTAACGATTCTCACGAAAAATTTGTTAATGATTTTATTGCAGCATGGAATAAGGTTATGAATCAAGACAGGTTTGATACTTTATAAAAATTTACATTTACCAAAATAATTAGGCGATTAAATATTAATTTTTAATCGCCTTTTTTTATGAACGTGGATGAATAGCTTTGTGTAAATTTAGCAGCTCTGTCTCATTAACGTCAGTATATCTTTGCGTTGTAGAAAGACTAGAATGTCCTAAAAGTTGTTGAATTGCTCTTAAATCAGCGCCACCAGATAGCAAATGTGTTGCAAATGCATGTCTTAAAGCATGTGGGGTAGTATGTGAAGGTAAACCTAATTCATATCTTAAACCTTCAACCCTTCTTTGAATAATTCTAGGAGATAATGGGCCTCCTCTTTTACCAAGAAATAGAGGATCATCATCTTTAAACTTAAATGGGCATGCGTCTAAATAATCACTTACACCCTCACAGATTATTGGTAATAAAGGAACATCTCTATATTTATTTCCTTTTCCAAGAACTCTAAGCCAATCACTATTAGGAGCCTCTTTCCTTTTAAGAGCTAAAGCCTCACTTATTCTTAAACCAGAACCGTATAACAACAGCATTACAGCTCTATCTCTTAAATTTATCCAATAATCGTTACTATTATCAGTTAAAGACTTCAATACTTTTGCTACAAGTTCAGTATCAATAGACTTTGGAAAACTTCTTTTCAATTTAGGGCTTTTAAAAATAGATAGATCTAAAGATAAGATCATATTATTTTTAAGTAAAAATTTAAAAAAATTTTTTATACTTGATATTTTGCGTGCAACTGTTGGTCTAGATAATTCCTTTTTTGATAGATAAGACAAAAATTCCCTAATTACGTATTTGTCTGGAGGAGCTGTTTCCAGTTTCATGTCATAGCAAAAACTAAAAAATTCTGAAACATCTCTTTCATAGGCACCTATTGTATTTAAACCATATCCTTTAATAGATTCTAAATACTCAATCCATTTTTCAATATTATGATTTACTTTTTTTATACCCATAAAAAAATTTATAAAATAGTTTGTCCAGTTTTTTTCCAGTCAGCTAAAAAATCAGCTAATCCTTTGTCGGTTAACGGGTGGTTATACATAGCTTTTAGAAATTTAGGTGGAATAGTAGCTACATCGGCCCCCATTTTTGCTGAATCTATTATATCTTGAACACTTCTAATAGAGGCAGCTAATACTTTTGTATCAAAGTCATAGATACTATAAATCTCAGTAATTTCAGAGATTAAATTCAAACCATTAGAACCGATATCATCAAGTCGTCCAATAAATGGAGAGATAAACGATGCCCCTGCTTTTGCTGCTAATAACGCTTGTGCCGAGCTGAAGCATAAGGTGACATTGACCATTATTCCATCGTCTGAAAAAACTTTACACGCACGAAGTCCATCAAAAGTTAGAGGAACTTTAATAGCAACGTTTTGAGCTATAGAAGATAATTTCCTTCCTTCAAGTATCATATTATCAAAATCAGTTGCCGTAACTTCTGCACTAACCGGACCAGAAACTTCATTACAAATTTCTTCAATTGTTTCAAGTATGTTTCTACCAGATTTAGCTATCAACGAAGGGTTTGTAGTAACACCATCAATTAGTCCAGTAACGTTTAATGATTTAATTTCTTCTATTTCAGCTGTATCTATAAATAGTTCCATTATTGATCCTTTATAATGTTTAAAGTTTTATAAAACTAATATTTTATTAATCATAATTTATAATACACTATGTTAAAAACTATAACCATAATTAGCTTTAAAATAATTTTATAAAGACGCTTCATGATTGATATCAAAACAAGAGAGCTAGCGATACTCGTAATAGGTCCATTTAATGACCCATTTGATTATATATTAGAAGATAGTTCTACCAATATCGCTATGGGACAGATAGTTGAAGTTCCGTTTGGAAGGAAAAAAACAATTGGAGTTGTAGTTGGTAAAGGGACAGGTAAAGTTCCTGGTGAAAAATTAAAAAAAATAAATAAAATTTTTGAAATAAATTGTTTATCAAAAGAATGTATTGAATTCATAAATTTTTTGGCAAGTTGGAATTGTGTATTTAAAGGCTTGGTTTTAAAAATGATTTTATCACCTTTAGAAGCTATTACTTCTCCAAATACTTTTAAAATTTATAAGGCAAATTTTAAAAGAATAAAAAATATTGAAAAAGAAAAATCTTTTAATCTCACACCAAAAAAGAAATTAGTTATAGATTTTTTGTTAAATGCAGATCGGAATATTAATAAAGATGAACTAACCAAAGCCTGCAAAGTGTCAGAAGCTCTTCTAAGAGATATGGTAAAAAAAAATATAATATGTGAAGAATTTATAAAAAAATTACCAACGCCTGACCTTAAAAATGCTCTTAAAGTATCAAAATATGAAAAAAATAAGAAATTATTAAATTCACATCAACTTTCTGCAGTAAAAAAAATTAATGATTCCATCAAAGGTAATAAATCAGAATGTTTTTTGTTAGATGGTGTTCCTGGTTCAGGTAAAACAGAAACTTATTTTGAATCTGTTAAAGCCTCTCTGGATGAGGGCAAACAAGTTCTAATTCTTTTACCCGAAATTTCTTTAACACCAGATTGGGAGAAAAGGTTTAGTGATCAATTTCATTTCAAGCCATTAATTTGGCATTCAGACATAACAAAGAATAAGAAGAAAGAAATTTGGTTGTCTGCAATTAATGGAATTCAATGTGTCGTGGTTGGAGCTAGATCTGCATTAATGCTACCTTTTTCGAATCTTGGATTGATTATAGTTGATGAAGAGCATGAGCCTGCATTTAAACAAGAAGAGAGTGTAAGGTACAATGCAAGGGATATGGCTATATATAGAGCTGCTAAATCATTCGCTCCTGTTATTTTAGCTTCTGCAACACCTTCTCTAGAATCATATTATAATATGAAGATTGGTAAATATATTCATCTGATATTGCCTGAAAGGGCCACAGGTGCAGAATTACCTGAGATAAAAATTTTAGATTTAAAATTGGATATGCCTGATAAAGGTAGATGGATTTCTCCTATTTTAATAAACGAAATTAAATTAAAATTATCAAAAAAAGAGCAAACTTTATTATTTTTAAATAGAAGAGGCTATGCTCCTTTAACCCTTTGTAATGCATGTGGGCATAAGATTAAGTGTATAAATTGTGAAACTTGGTTAGTAGAACATAAATCCAAAAATTTATTAATTTGTCATCATTGTGGTTTTTCTAAAAAAATTATAAATACTTGTCAATTTTGTGGGACTGAAGGCCAAATAAAAGCTTGTGGTCCCGGTGTCGAGAGAATCGAAGAGGAAATCAAATACTTTTTTCCGGAAGCTAAAATTGCAGTACTTTCAAGTGACACAATGAAAAGTCAAAAACTACTTATTGATATGATTAAAAAAATTAAAAATAACGAGATAAATATTGTTATTGGAACTCAGATGATAGCAAAGGGGCATGATTTTCCTCATTTAAAATTAGTGGGCATTATTGATGGAGATGTAGGTTTGTCCGGAGGAGATTTAAGAGCTGCGGAAAGAAGTTTCCAAATATTACAACAGGTATCAGGAAGATCAGGAAGACATATTTCAGACCCAAAAGATAGGGGAAAAGTGTTTCTTCAAACTTTTGATGCCGAAAATGAAATTATAAAAGCAATAGCAAAAAATAATCGCGATGATTTCTTTAAAAGAGAAATGTATTCAAGAAAAAACGCTAATATGCCACCTTATGGAAGATTGGCTTCTATAATATTATCCTCCAACCAAGAAAAAGATTTAGATAGTTATGCGACAGAATTATTAAAGATATCACCGTCATTCAAAAACGTTAAAATCTTTGGTCCTGCTCCCGCTCCAATATATTATTTAAGAGGAAAGTATAGAAGAAGATTTCTTATAAAATCAGATAAAGCAGTTAATATTCAAAATGTATTATTAAATTGGACATCTAAGGCTAAAACTCCAAATAACATTAAACTAGCTATTGATATTGATCCTGTTTCTTTTATGTAAATTTAATTGATTTTGGTGTGCTTGTTACTTGCATTGAAATCAATGCTGTGCTAGCTATCCATATAATTTTAAATGCAAGGAATTATTGAGATGAGCGGATCATCTGGATTATCAGGTAGATATGCTAAAGCTTTGTACGAGTTAGCTAAAGATAACAAAACAATACCTAATATAGTTAAGGATTTTGAAGCTTTCAAAAATCTATTAGAAGATAGTGAAAGTCTTAAAACTATGATCCAATCTCCTGCCATTTCAAAATCTAACAAAGAAGCTTCCATTATAAAGATTTTAAAAAAGTCCAAGGCTAATAATCTTACTATTAATTTTTGTGGAACTTTAGCCAAAAATGGTAGGCTGATTTTGATTAATGAAATTATAGATGTTTTTCTATCTGAGGTTTCGAGGATAAATGGCGAAATCAAAGCTGAGGTCACTTCATCATTTTCACTAGATAAGGCGCAACAAGATGAAGTTAAATTAGCTATATCTAAGGCCACTGGTATCAAAAAGATTGTTTTATCAAATAACGTTGATGAGAGCTTAATTGGAGGTCTTATAGTCAAAATAGGATCTAAAATGATTGATAATTCAATAAAAACTAAACTAAATAGACTTGAAATAGCCATGAGAGGTGTAAATTAATGGATATTCGTGCAGCAGAAATATCAACAATATTAAAAGATCAAATTGAGAATTTTGGAGTAGATGCCGAAATTTCTGAGGTAGGTAAAGTTCTATCAGTTGGTGATGGAATTGCTCGTGTTTATGGACTTGATAAAGTTCAGGCCGGTGAAATGGTTGAGTTTCCTGGTGGTATCGCTGGAATGGCTTTGAACTTGGAAAGAGATAATGTTGGTGTAGTTATCTTTGGAAGCGATAAGACTATTAAAGAAGGTGATAC
>CAKZQZ010000120.1 GCA_937142855.1 uncultured Alphaproteobacteria bacterium
GAAGGTGAAATCTTATCAAGAAATACTACATGGACCTTTTCAAGGGATGTTGATTTATCTCAGACATTTGTTGGTGTCAGTTACTACGATGGACAAGGCTTCATGGCTCCTAAAGCTTTAGGTGTAAAATCAGCAAAAGAACTTGATGGTGCATCTATTTGTATTCAAACAGGTACTACAACTGAGTTAAATTTAGCTGAGTTTTTTGCTACAAACAAAATTAAATACAATGCAGTACCAATCGAAACTAATGCAGAAGCACAAGAACTATACAAAGCTGGTAGGTGTGATGCTTACACAACTGATGCATCAGGTTTGTATTCTACTATAGCAAGTTTTGATGACCCTGAAAATCACATGGTTTTCCCTGAGATTATATCTAAAGAGCCATTAGGACCAGTTGTAAGACATGGTGATGATCAATGGGCTGATATTGTTGCTTGGACATTAAAGGCTATGATGGCTGGTGAAGAGTTAGGTATTACTTCTTCAAATGTTAAATCTTTAGCTGGCAAAGATAACAAAAATAAGGAAATTAATCGTTTATTAGGTAAAGATCCTTTGCAAGGAATTTCTAAGCTAGGATTGTCAGCTGATTGGGCTGTTAACATTATTAGCCAAGTTGGTAACTACGAGGAAGTTTTCGAAAGAAATCTTGGTATGAGCACACCTCTTAAAATTGCTAGAGGTATGAACCAGTTATACAAAGATGGTGGTTTATTCTACATCCCACCAATTAAATAACTAAATCTTCAAGCTGCACTTTAAAAGTGCAGCTTGTTTTATCAATTCACCTATTTTTTGATACTCTAATGAATTTTTTGAATACTATTTGGCGCAACGAAAAAAGCAGAGAAATAATTGTTCAAATCTTTGTTTTGTTTTGTATTGGGTGGATCCTTTCTTGGTTAATAGCTAATGTTGATGCCAACTTTAAAGCATTAGGTAAAGACATTAGTTTTGAATTTTTATTTATTCCAGCAGGTTACGATATTAATCAATATTTGATCGATTATAATAACCGAGACAGTCATTTAAGAGCTGGAATTGTTGGCTTGTTAAACACTGGTTTAGTTGCTTTTTTTGGGATTATATTAGCAACTGTTCTTGGAGTTTTCTTAGGTATAATTAGGTTATCTAAAAACTGGTTAGCAAGTAAACTTGCATACTGGTACATAGAGTTTTCTAGAAACGTTCCTATTTTACTACATATATTATTATGGCATGGTATAATAATAAACACGTTACCGCATCCGAAAAAGGCCCTAAACCTTGGTGATCTCACATTTTTATCAAACAGAGGCTTTTATATCCCTAAACCACTAACCGAAAATGGTATAGAATTAGTATATTTATTTCTAGTTATAGCTATAATTTTTGCTGTTTTGTTTTTTAAATATGCACGTCGAAAGCAAGACCTTACTGGTGTGCAGTATCCAGTTTTCTGGATAAATTTATCGGTAATTATATTACTTCCAACGATTGCTTTTTTTATCTCCGGAATGCCAATTTCTCTCGAAATACCTGCTTTGAGGGGATTTAATTTTAGAGGTGGCATGCACATGAGCCCTGAGCTGGCTGCTTTAACTTTTGCGCTTGGTATTTATACTGCTGCATTCATCGCTGAAATAGTTAGAGCAGGAATTATGGCGGTTGATAAGGGTCAAAGGGAAGCTGCGGAATCTATAGGATTGAAGCCTTCTAAAGTTATGAATTTAGTTATTTTACCACAAGCCCGCAGAGTTATTATTCCACCACTCACAAGCCAATATTTGAATTTAACTAAGAATTCTTCTTTAGCTATCGCTATTGGTTATATGGACCTAGTTGCAACACTTGGAGGAATTTCTCTCAACCAAACTGGAAGAGAGATGGAAACAATGGTAATAGTAATGCTTATATATTTATCAGTTTCTTTAAGTATCTCTGCTTTTATGAATTGGTATAATAATAAAGCAAAATTAGTTGGAAGATAAAATGAGTTCTCAGACATACAAGCCAGGTTCATATCCTAATCTTCCGCCACCACCTGGAACTGTCGGTGTTTATGGTTGGATTAAAAATAATTTATTTTCATCAATAAGTAACTCATTACTAACAATTATATCTGCAATTCTTCTATATTATTTAATTGACGGCATAATAGGTTGGTTTTTTCTTGATGCTGTTTTTGATGCCGATTCTAAAATTGAGTGTAGAAAAATTGATAGTGGTGCTTGCTGGGCAGTTATTACACGAAGAGTAGGTCAATTTGTTTATGGGTTTTATCCAGAAGTCGAGCGTTGGAGAATTGATGTTTCTTTTTTAACAATGTTTGTTGCTTTTGCTCCACTTTTATATCCAGATATACCTAAAAGGAAATGGCTCCTATGGTTTAGTGCAATTTATCCAGTATTTGCCTTTATACTAATAAATGGTGGTTTTTTTGGGCTTGCCAAAATTGAGTATAGTTTATTTGGTGGCTTCATGCTTACAGTAATACTTG
The DNA here is from genome assembly GCA_937142855.1 of uncultured Alphaproteobacteria bacterium. GTDB lineage: Bacteria > Pseudomonadota > Alphaproteobacteria > Puniceispirillales > Marisalimonadaceae > Marisalimonas. Next base: position 2,486 of record CAKZQZ010000120.1, read on the forward strand.
GTGTTTCTGGTATAGTTTGTTCACTTCCATTAGGTATTGTTCTTGCTTTAGGCAGACAATCAAAACTTACAGTTGTCCGAACTTTGAGCGTTTGCTTTATTGAATTTATGCGAGGTGTCCCTCTAATTACACTTCTTTTTGTTGCTTCATCAATGTTAAATTATTTTATGCCTCCTGGTACTAATTTTAGCATATTAGTAAGAGTTATAATTATGTTTACCTTTTTTTCTGCAGCATATATTGCAGAGGTCATTAGAGGTGGTATACAAGCTATTCCTAAGGGGCAATACGAAGCTGCAGACGCTTTAGGAATGACTTACTGGCAGAAAACTAGATTTATTACTTTGCCGCAAGCTTTGAAAATATCAATACCTGGTATCATGAACACTTTTATTGGATTATATAAGGATACTACTCTTGTGGTAGTTATTGGTTTGTTAGATCCTTTAGGTATTGGAAGGGCAGCTTTAGCAGACACTAAATGGAATGGCTTATCTACAGAAACTTATTTGTTTGTAGCTCTTTTCTTTTTCGTAAGTTGTTTTGCTATGTCAAGATATTCTCTTTGGCTTGAAAGTAAATTAAATACAGATCATAAGTGAGAAAATAATGGTAAACACAAAAACTAAATCTATTACAAAGCCAGTTATTGAAATCCATGGAATGCATAAATGGTTTGGTAATTTTCATGTTCTCAAAAATATTTCTCTTGCTGTCAACCAAGGTGAGAGAATTGTTATTTGTGGCCCCTCAGGGTCTGGTAAATCGACTTTAATAAGGTGCATTAATAGATTAGAAGTTCATCAACAAGGTGATATTATTGTTAATGACATCGAGCTTACTGGTGATTTAAAAAACTTAGAAGCTATTAGAAGTGATGTTGGTATGGTTTTTCAATCATTTAACCTATTTCCTCATTTAACAGTTTTAGAAAATTGTACTTTGGCACCTATTTGGGTTAAAGGACTTCCTAAAAAAGAAGCTAATGAACTAGCAATGGAACTTTTAACTAGGGTAAAAATTCCTGAGCAAGCCCTTAAATTTCCTGGACAACTCTCTGGTGGACAGCAACAAAGAGTAGCCATAGCTAGATCATTATGTATGCAGCCTAAAATTATGTTATTTGATGAACCAACATCTGCTCTTGATCCAGAAATGATTAAGGAAGTATTAGACACCATGATTGAACTTGCCGAGACTGGGATGACGATGCTTGTAGTAACTCATGAAATGGGTTTTGCTAAAAAAGTTGCTGACAGTGTTATTTTTATGGATGAAGGCGAAATAATAGAACAAAATGATCCAAAGAAGTTTTTTAATAATCCTCAAAATGAAAGAACAAAACTATTTCTAAGTCAGATATTAAATCATTAAGATTTTAATTCGTTTTTATTTCTTGTCCAGAAGATGCCCATTCAGTCCAAGAGCCATCATAAATAGGTATATCTTTTTTACCTAAGCAAAACAAAGCTATCGATATAACACAAGCAGAAACTCCCGAACCACACGTAGCTATTATTTTATCATTTGTGTTTACTTTAATATTACTAAAGATTTGATTTATTTCATCTTTAGACTTTAAGTATCCGTCTTTATTAATTAAATCTGATGAAGGTAAGGACTGAGAATTGGGTATGTGTCCAGATGGTAAATTAGGTCTTGGTTCTAAAGCTTCTCCTAAAAACCTTTTCCTAGATCTAGCGTCTAAAATAACATTCTCTTTGTTTTGTGATGCTAAAATCATTTGATCTAAATTAACTACAAGTTCTTTTCGTTCAGCACTTGCAATATAATTTCCTTTTTCTAAAACTACGTTTCCATTTGTAATATTTCCACCATTATTTTCCCAATTTTTTACCCCTCCTTGCATTATAAATATTTTATCATGGCCAAAATATCTAAATAAAAACCATGCACGAGCAGAGGATAAAAAAGGTGAATTATCATAAATTATAATTTCATCATCTTTATTCAGTCCTATATTTTGCATCATTTTTGAAAACAAATCTTTTGATGGTATCATATGAGGTAGAGAATTGTTTGGATCAGCTATTTTGTTTATGTCAAAAAAAATAGCATTAGGAATATGCTTTTTTTTATATTCTTCTTCAGCAATCAAACCTGAATCAGGAAGATAAAAAGTTGCATCTAATATCTTTAAATTAATATTGTCGATTTTAGACATTAGAGTGCTAGGCTCTATAAATAAATCATCATTCATTAATCAATTTCCTTCTACAGCCAATTAGGAACTACTAAATCTTTTGATTTTAGAAATGAGGGATTCCAGATTTTTGATTGGTACCTTTGTCCAGAGTCACACAAAATAGTCACTATAGTTTTTCCTGGTCCTAATTCTTTGGCTAATTTAATTGCTCCAGCTACGTTTATTCCACTAGATCCACCCAAGAATAATCCTTCTTCTTTAAGTAAATCAAAAATAATATTAAGTGCTTGATTATCGTCAGTTCTAAATGACAAGTCTACAGGACAGTTTTCTAAATTCTTAGTTATACGTCCTTGACCAATTCCTTCAGTGATAGAATTACCTTCAGCTTTCATTTCACCATTTTCATAATAATTATATAACCCTGATCCATATGGGTCTGTAAGGGCAATTTTAATATTTTTATTCTTTTCTTTTAAAAACAACCCAGTACCAGAAAGAGTTCCACCTGTTCCTACGGCACAAGTAAAGCCATCAATTTTACCACTTGTTTGCTCCCATATTTCAGGACCTGTAGAGTTATAGTGAGACATTTGATTTGCGATGTTATCAAATTGATTTGCCCATAACACTCCATTCTGACTGGTTTTTCTTAAAGTTTCTGCGATTTTTTCTGATTGTCTTATATAATTCCCAGGATTTGAATATGGAAGAGCAGGTACTAATTTAAGTTCACAACCAATTAATTTTAACGCATCTTTTTTTTCTTGGCTTTGTGTTTCAGGCATTACAATTAAAGTTTTGTATCCTAGGGAGTTTCCTACTAGACCCAGTCCAATTCCTGTATTACCTGCAGTACCTTCAACTATTGTTCCTCCAGGTAACAAGTTCTTTTTAGCTATTGCATCTAAAATTATTCCTTTAGCTGCTCTATCTTTAATGGATGATCCTGGATTTAAGAATTCTGCTTTTCCATAAATTTCACATCCCGTGATTTCACTTGCTTTGTTTAATTTAATAAGAGGTGTGTTACCAATTGTATCAACAAAGTCTTTTTTTATAAATTTTTGCATGTATTATACTTACTGAGAAGATATTTTATTTATTTTAAATGTAATTTGATATTAATTATAGTACATCATTAATTCAAATAAATAACATAAATCTTAATTTATATAAATTTACAAAATGATTAACTTCAAAGATATTTCCTTTTCAATTGGTGGAGTTTCACTTTTTGAAAACTCTTCTGCGTTTGTTCCTACAGGACATAAAGTAGGTATAGTAGGAAGAAATGGCACAGGAAAAACAACATTATTTAAATTAATTTTGAAAGAAATAGTATTAGATTCAGGAATTATTGAAGTTCCTAAGAATTTTAAAATTGGATCAGTAGCTCAAGAGGCTCCTTCCTCAGAAGAAACACTTTTAGATACCGTTTTATCAGCAGATATTGAAAGAACAAAATTACTTAAAGATTCAGAAACTGAGACTGATCCAAATAAAATAGCCAGCATTCATGTTAGGCTTGCTGATATTGATGCTTATTCTGCTGAGGCGAGGGCCTCTACTATTTTAAGTGGCTTAGGTTTTGCTCAAGAAAATCAGAATAAACCTTGCTCAAGTTTCTCTGGCGGATGGAGAATGAGAGTTGCATTGGCAAGTGTACTATTTTCAAACCCAGATTTGTTGCTTCTCGATGAGCCAACAAACTACCTTGATTTTGAGGGTACAGTTTGGTTAGAAAATTTTTTACAAAAATTTAAAAATACGGTTCTAGTGATTTCCCATGATAGGAATCTATTGAATAAATCTGTCAATGGAATTTTACACTTATCTGCTAGAAAATTACAATTTTATACTGGAAATTATGATGCATTTGATGACGAAAGAAGAAATCAATTAGAACAAAAACTTACACTAAAAAATAAGCAAGATGCTCAAAGGGCCCATATTGAAAGTTTTGTTAATCGTTTTAAAGCTAAAGCATCCAAAGCTAAACAGGCTCAATCAAGAATTAAAATATTAGAAAAAATGAAGCCTATAGTTATTGAAGAAGATCAAAAAATTCCAAAATTTAAATTTTTAGACGTTGTTAAATTTGCTCCTCCACTTGTAACATTGGATAAAGTTATTGTTGGATATAATAATTTACCTGTTTTAAAAAATATCAACTTACAAATTAATCCAGATGATCGTATTGGACTTTTAGGTGTAAATGGAGAAGGCAAGTCTACTTTTTCAAAACTTATTGCAAAAAAACTTCCTAAAATGGAAGGGGTATTTAATATGCCTCAAAAACTAAAAGTAGGGTATTTTGCTCAACATCAACTAGATGAGCTAAGGCCTGATGAAACACCTTTTCAGCATTTAACTTTAAAGTTAGATAAAGAGATTCCATCTAGAATAAGAGCAATTCTTGGTTCTGCTGGATTTACTTTTGAAACAATGGACCTTGAAGTAAAAAGATTGTCAGGTGGTCAGAAGGCAAGACTTTTAATTTTGTTAGTTATAATGGAAAAACCTGATCTTTTAATATTGGATGAACCTACTAATCATTTGGACATTGAAAGTAGAGAAGCTCTTATCATGGCATTAAATCAATATTCAGGATCTTTAATTTTAGTTAGTCATGATGCCTTTTTAGTTGAGAGGTTAGTAGATAGGCTTTTGGTTGTAAAAAACGGAAATGTATCGGAGTTTGAAGGCGATATTCATGAGTATAGAAAATTAATTTTAAGTGGAAAAACAGTCGGAGAAGATAAGAAGACAAATAAAAATAAAATCACAAAATCTAATTTTAGAGAAAGTGTATCAAATTTAAAAAAGACATTATCATCTATAGAAAAAAAAATTTTAGATTATGAAAAACAAAGACAATTGTTGGAAACAGAAATGCTCGATACTGGTTTTTATGAACCTTCTAATAATAAACGTGTTGAAGAAGTAAATGGGAATTTAAAAATAATTAATAATAAAATTTTGGAAGAAGAAAAAAGATGGGAAAAAATCTTTGAAAAAATTGAAATGTCTAACAGATGAGTTCTATTGAAGTATATATTATTCTTTTTACTTCATCTTTCGCTTCTTCAACAATATTACCTGGTCATTCAGAGATAACTTTAACAGCTCTAATTACTCAAAAAAAATATGAGATTTTTTATTTACTTTTTTTCGCTAGTTTAGGTAATATTTTAGGTTCTGTTTTTAATTGGTATTTAGGACTTTACTTTTTAAAATTTAAAAATAAAAAATGGTTTCCTTTCAAGGAAAACCACATAAACAAAGTTTCTAAATCTTTTTTGAAATATGGAAAGTGGTCATTGTTATTAAGTTGGGTTCCATTTATAGGGGACGCCCTTACTTTAGTAGCAGGTATGTTTCGTGTTCCATTGCATCAATTTATTATTATTGTTTCTGTGGCCAAAATAGGGAGATATATTTTTGTTTCATTGATAGCGTTAAGTATTTTATAAAAACATTTAAATAATCAATGACTTATATATGAAGAGTGGCTCCCCGGGACGGATTCGAACCGCCGGCCAGACGATTAACAGTCGTCTGCTCTACCGCTGAGCTACCGGGGAAT
>CAKZQZ010000121.1 GCA_937142855.1 uncultured Alphaproteobacteria bacterium
CAATCAGTTATAGATCTCTCAGGTGGTGTGTTGTTTATATTATTATGTTTAACAGCAATTTCTGCAATCATCCTTGGGATGGGTATGACAACTACAGCAGTTTATATAACTGTTGCCGCGCTTATAGTGCCTTCTTTGATAGAGGCAGGTATTATCCCAATTGCAGCACATATGTTTGCATTTTATTTTGGAGTTGTTTCTACAATTACTCCTCCAGTGGCTTTAGCCTCATTTGCAGGTGCTGCTATTGCCAAATCACCTCCAATGGCTACTGCTGTAGAGTCCAGCAAGGTTGGAATTGCAAAATATATTGTTCCATTTGCATTTGTATATAACCCTTCATTATTAATGCAAGGGCCTATTATATGGAGTATTTATAGCCTTGTCGCTGTCCTCTTAGCTTATTGGCTAATGACATTTGGGCTTGAGGGTTGGTTTAATGGAGCTTTAAATGTCTACAAGAGAATTTTGGCTTTTGTTGGTTCTATAATGCTTTTAATGCCTCCCTTAGAGATAATTTATGGAATAAATGGTCTGTATTATAATATTGTTGGAGTATTAATTTTATTGGTTATCTATTTTTTACAAGGTAAGCTAAATTTCAAAATGAAGACTGTGTCATGAATAAAATTTTTCTTGGTAAACCCTTACATTGGTTAATGATTTCATTAACAACTATTGTAATTTTTGCTTGCGGATTAAATAAAATGCACGTTAGTGATTTTAATTTATTCATTTCGATTGTATTTATTTCTGTGGCCTTATTAATTTTGTTAATTTTAAAGACATCAAAACAAAAAAATTGATTACATTACATTTATTGTTATTGTCAAAATTTAAAAATTTTATGTAATGGGTTTTTTATGAGCAACACAAAAGAATTAGATATTCTTTTAGAAGCTAACAAAATTAATAAAAAATTTGGTAACTTTACAGCCAACAAAGATATTGATATTTCCATCTTAAAAGGAGAAATTCACGCTCTTTTAGGAGAAAATGGAGCAGGAAAATCAACGCTTGTTAAAATATTATATGGTATATTAAAGCCTGAATCTGGAACTATAAAAATTAATAATGAGGAGATCACAATTTCCTCTCCTAACGTGGCTAGGAAAAATGGAATAGGAATGGTTTTCCAACATTTTTCACTATTTCCAGCTCTTACAGTTGCTGAGAATATTTTAATAGCACTTGATCAAAAAATAAAATTTAAAGATTTAATTTTACGAATTAAAGAACTTTCAACAGAATGGGAATTATTTATTGACCCTTTAAAAATTGTAAGTGAGCTATCGGTTGGTGAACAACAAAGAGTAGAAATTATAAGATGCTTAATGCAAAATCCCAAATTACTAATTATGGATGAACCAACCTCAGTTTTAACACCTCAAGAAATTGAAAACCTTTTCAAAATATTAAAACGTCTTGCTTCTTCAGGCTGCTCTATTTTATATATAAGTCACAAATTAGAAGAAATAATAGAACTAGCTAATAAGGTTACCATTCTTAAATCTGGCAAATCAATAGCTACCATCGATGCAAAAAATACTACTACCAAATACTTAGCTGAAACAATGGTTGGCAAAGAGATAACCACCCTAAAAAAAGTACAATCAAAAAATTTATCTAAGGGCATTGCCCTAGAGATAAGAAATCTTAATAAAGCCAATACAAGCGATTTTGGAATTTCTCTTACAAATATAAATGTAACAGTCAATTATGGTGAAATATTAGGAATAGCAGGAATAGCGGGTAATGGCCAAACTGAGCTAATGGAAATTTTAAGTGGTGAAACTATTTGCGATAAAGAAGATCAAATATTCTTGGATGGCGTTCCTATCGGTTTCGAAGATATTACCAAAAGAAGAAAGTTAGGTATTGAAACTATCCCAGAAGAACGCACCCTTCACGCAACTGTTCCAAATTTAAAAATTAATGAGAATACATTTCTTACTTATTTCCCAAAATATAATCAAAATAGAAGCTTTATAGGTAAAATTTTAAATAATCCTGAAAATAGTCTTGTTGAGAGCGAGCAAATAATTAAGGAAAATGACGTGAGATGTCCTGAACCTAACCCAATGGCTAGCCAATTGTCAGGTGGTAATTTACAAAAATTTATTTTAGGCAGGTCATTAGCAAACAATCCAAAAGTTGCAATATTTTCTCAACCCACTTGGGGAGTAGATATTGGGGCAGCGACAACCATCAGACAAAAATTACTGAATCTTTCTCAAACGGGAAAAGCTGTAATTCTTATCAGCCAAGATCTAGAAGAAATTTTCCAACTATCTGATAAAATTGCTGTCCTTAATAATGGAAATTTGAGTGAAGTTTTAAGTGCTAATGATATTTCTGCTGCAAATGTTGGGTTGTTAATGGGAGGAAACTCTAAATCACAGAATGATCAGGAGGAAAGTAAATGATTACTTTTACTCCTAGAGATAAAGTTTCAAACTATTGGACACTAATTGGCCCTATACTATCAATCATTCTTACTGTTATCTTTGGCTTGTTGATTTTTACATTTCTTGGTTTTGATCCAGCTGAAACGTTGTACCAAATTTTCATTTCTCCTTTTTCGAGAATAGATAGAGTAAGTGATATTTTTGTTAAAGCTTGTCCACTAATAATAGTAGGGATTGGATTAATGTTTTGCTTTAAAGCCAATGTTTGGAATATTGGGGCAGAAGGGCAGTTTATAATGGGAACATTACTAGCTGGAGCATTTGCGTTATTATTCCCAAATGTTGAAACAAAGCTATTGATAATATGCATGTTATTTATTGGTTTTATAGGAGGAGCATTATGGGCATTCATACCCGCAATCCTCAAAACAAGACTAAATGTTAATGAGATTTTAGTTAGCTTAATGCTTGTATATGTAGCAATGCTGTTTATTGATTTTATCGTTAGAGGTCCTTTAAGAGACCCTATGAGTTTTGGATTTCCATTATCAAAACCATATCCTGAAGGAGCATTGATAAATAAAATTTCGTTCCCTGGAATAGGCTACCTAGGACAATTACACTATGGAATTTTATTCATCATCTTTTTAATTCCTCTGACATGGATTTTTATTAACAAAACATTAGGTGGTTTCAAAATTAATGTTTTAGGCTCAGCTCCAAAGGCGGCAAGATTTGCTGGTTTCAGTAAAGATAAAATAACAATGACTGTTTTATTATTATCAGGTGGATTAGCAGGTGTTGCTGGCGTAATAGAAGTTTCAGCTAATATTGGTCAACTTCAACCAGAAGTATCTTTTGGGTATGGTTTCACAGCTATTATAGTTGCATTTCTAGGAAGATTAAGTCCCGTTGGAATCTTGTTTGCCGGTGTAATAATAGCAACTGTTAAATTAGGTGCAGATAACGCACAAATGACTATGGGAATTCCAAAAGTAGTAACCGGATTATTTGAAGGAATTCTTCTTTTCTTCCTTTTAACAGGAGAAACACTTCAAAAATATAAAATTAAGTGGTCGTGGAATAAATAAATATGGAATCATTAATTTTAACTATAATTGCAACTTCCATACCCCTGTTAATGGCAGCAATAGGTGAGTTAGTTACTGAAAAAAGTGGTGTTTTAAATCTTGGTGTTGAAGGAATGATGCTTAGTGGAGCTGTAGGAGCATTAGGAGCTGTCTTATGGCTTGAGAATCCTTATTTTGGGATAATTGCTGGAGCTATGTCTGGATTATTTATGGCATGTATTTTTTCTGTATTTACGATTAATTTTATGACTAACCAAGTTGCGACAGGTCTAGGGTTAACAATTTTTGCTACCGGACTAACTGGTCTAGCAGGTGCGCCGTTAGTTGGAAAAACAATCCCTTCTCTACCAAAGATAGAGATATTCCTATTATCTGACATCCCCTTTATCGGTAATATTTTATTCAAACAAGATTTAGTTGCTTATTTGTCGATAGGCATAATTATTTTAATAACTTATTTCTTAAAATATTCTAAGCCTGGTATCATACTAAGAGCTGTTGGTGATAATCATACAAGTGCGCATTCAGTGGGATACCCTGTAAAAAAAATTCGTTGGTATGCAACATGTTTTGGTGGCATGTGTGCTGGCGTTGGTGGCGCATATATACCTCTGGTTTTAACACCCCATTGGTCAGAAGGAATGACAGCTGGTAGAGGATGGATTGCGCTAGCTCTTGTCGTTTTTGCATCCTGGATTCCTTGGAGAATAATTGTAGGCGCATTAATATTTGGAGGTATTACAATTGCTCAACTAGTTGGACAAGCTAGAGGGTGGGCTATTCCTTCTCAAATTCTTTCTATGATGCCATATTTAGCGACAATAATTGCCTTAACCATAATATCAAGTAGGATTTCTAAAAATAATAGTGTTGTTCCTGCTTCTCTTGGTAAACCTTTTTTTGATACTCAATAAAAATGTCAAAATAAAATGCATTAAAAAAATTTAATCAAAAATTTAGTTTTTTTTATTGTTATTTTGTAGATTCATTCTAGAATTTTTAGATCAATTTAGGAGTTTGAAATGTTAAAATTTTGTAAACGTATTTTTTCACTGTTTGCACTAAGTGCATCAGTTATTTTTTTTATAGTCACTAATTCTTTTGCTAGTCCAACAAAAGTAGGCTTTGTATATCTTACAACACCTGGTGATCATGGGTGGACATACGCACACGAACTTGGAAAACAAATGGTTGAAAAACGATTTGGTAACGATGTTAAAATATCTGTTGTAGAAAATGTGCCTGAAGGTCCAGACGCGACACGTGTAATTAGAGAATTAGCAAAACAAGGTAATGAAATTATTTTCACAACATCATTTGGTTACATGGAACCTACATTAAAAGTAGCTAAAGAATTTCCAAATATAAAATTTGAGCATATTACAGGTTATAAAAGATCAAAAAATGTTGCTACTGGAAATATACGTTTTTATGAAGGTAGATATATTCAAGGTGTTGTTGCTGGTTTGATGACCAAAACAAACAAGATTGGATATATAGGTGCTTATCCAATTGCTGAGGTTATAATGGGGATTAACGCATTTGCACAAGGGTTAAGATCAGTAAACAAAGATGCATCTATTTCAGTGATATGGGCTAACACTTGGTATGATCCTGTTAAAGAAGCTGATGCTGCCAAGGTACACATAGCAGAGGGTGCCGATATTTTAGCTCAGCATACAGACTCACCTGCTATGCTTCAAATTGCAGAAAAGAATGGTGCTTTAGGTTTTGGTCAATCTACCGATATGTCAGCGTTTGCACCAAAAGCTCAATTATTTGCTTCTGAAAATAATTGGGGACCTTACTACATCAAAAAAATCGAACAACTACAGAATGGTAAATGGAATACAGGTGATGGGCCTGATCATTGGGCTGGAAATGAATGGGGAGGAATTAGCTCCGATATGCTTACAATTTCTAAATTCCAAAATATGCCTGATTCAGTAGCCAAAAAGGCAGAAGAAGCTGTTAATGGGATTAAGAACGGCTCTATCAAAATTTTTGCAGGACCATTAGTTGATAATACTGGTAAAGAAATTATTCCAGCTGGTAAAACTCTTGATGATGGCGCTTTGTGGGGCATGAACTACTACCTCAAAGGTGTTAATGGAAAAGTTCCTGGTTAATTAAAATGTTGGGTAGCCATAGCAATATGGCTACCTTCCTAATTTCAATGTTCTTCAAACCTCAAAAAAATTGTTTTTTAATATTTTTTTTCCTTATACTAATTACTTTCTCAACATCAAGTTTTGCAAAAGTTAATATTTCTGAAGTTACTAATGAAATATTTATTTTAGATATTTATGGAAAACGCTATGTTTTAGATAATACAAAACAAATAAAAAAAGGTGATTATTTAAAAACTAGAAAAAAACCTGCCTATATAATACTCAATGATAAAACAAAAATTTGTTTAGCTGCTAACACCTCTCTTAAGATATTAAATTTAAAAAATATAGATGATAAAATTGAAATTTCATTAGGTTTTAATAAGGGAGTTTTATTATTAGAAATGAATGAAGATCAATCTAATATTTACAATCTGCATTTTTCTTCTTACCAATTGAATGACTTAAGAAGTGATATTATATTGTCTAACAAAAAGAAATTGGAATTGATTAATTTTGAAGGGCAATTAAAGTTTTATTCAAAAATCTCTAAAAAAATTAATAAAGCTGAAGCGTACAAAGCTTATGAATTGAGGCCTAACGCAGATATGAAAATTTCTTCTGAGCTTTTAAATCTAGATCAATTCAACCAAAAATTTCTTGGTAATTGTGAAAAAGATTTACCAAAATTTTCTACAATAAAGAAAAAAAATTTGGAAATGCAATATGGTTGCATTACTCAAAATGGCCGGCTAGTTTGTGGTAATCGCTATAAATAATATAATTAAAAATTTAAATAAATAATTCTTACAGCTATAAAAGCTAGAAGTATCAAAGTAATTTTATCAAACTTTTCCTTGGAAACACTTTTAGCAATCCAGGATCCTATAGGCATAAATGATAGTAATACAATTGTTGAAACTAAACTTGCTATAATAATTTCAAAATTTAAAAAATCATAATAATATAAAGTTGGCATTTGGAATATTGACATCACCCCAAAATAAACAGAAATTGTTGGTATAAACTGGTTACGTTCTAATTTCATGGCATTTAAAAATGTTATTGAAATTGGTGCAGACAATCCAGCAGTCCCCTGAAGGACTCCACCTGCAGCTCCTAGAATGAATACTAACTTAGTTGCTTTTTCATACATTAATTTCCAGGATGGAACAATTAGCTTAAGAAAAATATAAATAATTACAATGAAGGCAACTGATAAAGTTAAAATTTTTATTGATAGTTTTGCTAGTAAAATTGTTCCAACAAAAGCTCCAATACCCCCTCCTACAGCAAAAGAAATAGTAAAAAAAGATGGAAGAATAGTTTTACGATATTGATAAATTTGACCTATATTTGTTAATAAATTAGGTATCACCATAATTATTACAGCTACTCTTACATCATAAAACGCAGCAATAACAGGAATAGTAACAATAGGTGCGCCCGCTCCAGTTGCACCTTTAAGAATTCCACCTAGTGCAAAAGCAATTAATATAGCTATTATTGTTATTGTATCAAAAATCAAAAGAAAGAAACTTTAAAGTTTTAAAACTAATTTTCCAAAATGTTGATTATCTCTCATGAAACTTAGAGCGTTCTCAACATCCTTAAAATCAAATACCTTTTCTACTGGCAGAGATAATTCTCCAGACACTACTAAATTCTCAAAATCATTCCACATTTTTGAGTAAACATCTCTTATTTCATCTATCGACCTAGTACGAAAAGTTACGCCTTCGTAATTTATTCTTCTCAAAGCATGAATATCACAATTAAAGTCTGTACTACCACCAGCTAATCTTCCAACATTAACAATCTTGCCTTTAATTTTGGTGGCCTGCATGTTTTGATTTACAGTATATCCTGACAACTGATCAACAACTAAATCTACGCCTTGACCGTCAGTTGCAGATAAAACTTGATTTACCCAGTCTGAATCTTTTGAATTTAAAACCAAATCAGCACCTAATGATTTTAATTTTTCAAATTTATTTGCTTTTGTTGAAGTCCCTATTACAATTTTAGCTTCTAGATGTTTTGCTATTTGCAAGCCCATCAAACCAACGCCTGAACTTGCTCCTTGAATTAAAATTGATTGTCCTTTAGTAAAATTTCCAACAGTTAATATTGCATTATGCATAGTAGCAAGGGCTATAGGATAAGTGCTTGCTTTTAAATAATCCATATTATTATTTGGAATTTTTATAACTCTTCCATGATCAGCGACAGCGTATTCAGCCCAAGCTGATGATCCAGAACACATAACCCTGTCACCGACAGAGTAACCTTTAACGTCGTTACCAAATTCAACTACCTCACCTGAAAACTCCATACCAACAATGGTTCCAGGCCCTCCAGAAGCTCCATGAGCACCTCCATCAGCAACAACTAAATCGGCTCTGTTCAATCCACATGCATAAACTTTAACAAGAATTTCATTGTGTTTAGGTGTAGGTGTCTCTACATCTTTAACACTCACACCTTCTTTAGTGACTACAACAGCTTTCATTATAAGCCCTTTCAATTAAATTATGATCTAGCTTCCTTTAGTTTATTCCCTATACCCTCAGCATATATTCTTATATCACTTGCTAAAGTTGCTAAATCATATCCGCTAGAGAGCTTCTCTTTTAGATAAGATGGAGATAAACAATGTATTCCAACTTTTATATTATTATTTTTACATGCATTTTCTATTTTTTTAATTGCTTCAATCATTTCAGGCTCTTGTCTATCTAAACCTGGTTTATAACCCATTGAAATACTGAGATCAGACGGTCCAATATAAATTCCTGTCAAACCTTCAGTAGCTGCTATTTTTTCAACATTTTCTAAAGCTTCAACTGTTTCTATCATAGCAAATGAAATAATATTATCATTGGCTTCATCATGATAGTTTGGGCCGTGAACCATCATAGCTCTTGTTGGTCCAGAACTTCTATATCCTAATGGCGCGTATCGAGTAGCACCAACAAAATTTATAGCGTCGTCAGGCGTGTTTATCATAGGGCATACAATACCTAATGCTCCTGCATCTAGAGCTTTCATTATTATACCGGGTTCATTCCAAGGGACTCTTACCATTGGTGTTTTTCCAGAACCAGATATAACTTGGAGCATATTAAGTGCTGCCTGATAATCAACTAAACCATGCTGCATGTCTATTGTTATTGAGTCGAAGTCATTCATTGACATCATTTCGGCCGTTACTGTGTTAGGAATAGAACACCAAGCATTAATAGCACCTTTACTATTCTCCCAACAATTTCTTAAAGTTTGTTGTTTCATTATGTTATCTCCTACAAAACATTTTTATTAATAATTACGTCTGGATCTACTTTGTTATCAAATACATCAAGTACATTTTGAACAGCTTGTTTTGACATTCTTATAGTTGCTTCTTGTGTGACTCCTGCAATATGGGGAGATAGAAGAATATTATCCAAACCAAAAAGAGGATTTGATGATGTTGATGGTTCGTCATCATAAACATCTAAGCCAGCTGAACGAATTTTGTTATTTATTAATGCATCGTATAATGCTTTTTCATTTACTATACCGCCTCTAGCACAATTTATTAAAATAGAAGTGCTTTTCATCGCATCAAACTCTTGAACTGAAAACATATCAGTAGTTTCTTTTGTCTTTGGACAATGCAACGTAACGGCATCCATTTGAGGTAAAATATTTCTAAAATCATCTACATAGTGAGCGCCAGATCTTTTTATGTCTGCATCATCAACATATGGATCATAAACAAAAACATTCATATCAAAAGCCAATGCTCTTTTTACTAATTTTGATCCTATTCTACCATATCCAATGACAAGTAAACTTTTTTCAGCAAGATCCCATGCTCTTATATTCCAGCGAGTACTCCAGTCAGCTTTCCTTGCAAATTCATCATAATAAAATACATTTTTAGAAAGAGCTAACAACATGAACATGGCATGCTCTGCAACAGAAATCATATTTGAATGCGCTGCTATTGCAAGTGGGATATTACAATCATTTAAAGCGTCCACATCAACAGAATCATAACCAACACCGTGTCTAGAAACTACTTTCAAATTTTTTGAGTTTTCAATAATTTTTCTAGAAATATTAGCAGTCCTAACAGTAATGCCATGAACATCTTTAGCAGCTTCCAAAATTTCATTTTCATCTGCTGACATTATTGTGATGGGTTCAATATCATCTCTCGCCAATAATAATTTTTTCCCTTCTTCATGAAGGCCTTGGACCATTAAAACTTTTTTTTTGTTGGTATTTTTAATATTCATTTAACGATTACCCCCAATGGATTTAAAACAAATATAAAATTATCTTATTTAACATGTAAACAAAAGCTAAATGACAAATTATATAAATAAAATATGTACTTTTAAATATATTAAAACAATATCTGCATTAAATGCACATCAATTATTTCATCAAATTTTTTCCCAACGTTTTTCATCGTTCCAATATTAGAAAACCCTAACTTTTTATGTAAATGCACACTTGCCTCAGATTTTCCTGCTATTCTTGAAACTAAAGTTCTAAAGTTTTTTTCTTTTCCAATTTCAATTAGTCGTTTCAAAATATTAAAACCAATCCCCTTAGAATGAAAATCTGGATCTACATAAAATGAAATTTCCCCTGTTCCAGAGTAAGCACATCTATCAGACCAAGGACTAATTGAACCCCAAGCGAGAACTCTCCCATTTTCCCGAGCAACAATGACTGGATGTTTTTCATCATGTGACTCAAACCAACCAAGTTGGGATTGGGTAGTTTTTCTATCAGTATCAAAAGTTGCAGAAGTGTTTTCTATAGCCCAATTGTATATTTCAACAATTCTATTCAAATCCTGCTTCGTTGCAATATTTATTTGTAGCTCAATATCCATTAGAGTAACTCAAAATAAAATTACTTTAATTAATATTAGTGACTTAGCATATAAAATAATATTTTAAAATTTTTTAATGAAGGGAGGGTAAGACTCAATCAATTTGTAGGTCGGAAAACGTGGTGCCCGGGGGCGGATTCGAACCACCGACACGAGGATTTTCAGTCCTCTGCTCTACCTACTGAGCTACCCGGGCAAAATGTTAAATTATCTATAACGTGAACAAAAGATTATGTCTAGCTAACAAATCTAAAAATTAAGTATCTTTTTCATAATCTTCTTCATCTACTTGAATAGAGTATTTTTCTCCTAACCAATTATTTAAGTCTATATAACTACATCTTTTAGAGCAAAAAGGTTTAGTTTCTGTATTTTCACTAAACATTTTCTTACATATTATACACTTTATGATTTTAACATTATTTTTATTCATTTAGACATTTCCATCAATTCACCATAGTTATTTGGAAGATCTAATCTTTCAATAATTTTAATAAAAGGTGGCAATTTTTGTTCTTTAATTTTTTTATAAAGATTTTTACCGCAAATAAATTGAATATTATTTTTTGATTTATTCTCTTTTGATTTTCTCCATAAAGATCTTAAATGATTTTGAAATTCAAACTCTTCTTCATTTATATAAAACCTTTCCAGTGGTGGAAAATTTCTGGGAATATAAAGTTCATATAATTGCAATCTTGAGAAACCAAGAAAGCTTCCATCAGAAAAATATTTTTTCCCTTTGTTTAAAATATATTCATGTAGTTTTTTTTTGCTCTCAAACGAAATTCTTGGAAAATCAATAATAATCATTCCTCCAATATTTCTTAGTTTGATTTCTTCTATACATTTTATAAATACTTTTTTACTAAATTCCAAATTAGCTTCATCTGAATCTAATAATAAATTATGTGTGTCTACATCAATTAGTGTTGCTGTCTTAGTTTTCTCTATCCATAAAACACCACCATTCTTGATTTCCACTCGGGAATTCAAAGCGTTAAGGAAAATTTTGTCTAAATCTAAAATATTCCAATATATGGCGTGATGATCTTCCACAATTGGTAAGTTTTTTTGAAAAAAAAGATGAATAATCCTCTGTATATTGCTTAATTCTAAGCAATCAGACATGTCTTGTAAGAAAATTTTTGCTTGGACTGGTTTATCATCATATTGTTCACTTGTAATGATAACGTCAATTTTACTATTCGCTTTTATGTCTTTTGGAACACCTCTAACAGTGAGAACCAGATGATCCTTAGTTTTTGCTCGTACAACTCCCCCATTTAATTTTTTAATGATATCCGCTTTATAAATATTTCCAATTATAGGAGGGCTACTATCAGGCCAACAAATATATTTTGTTAAAATTCTATCTTCAATTTCTGCTATTCTTGTCTGACCGGCACATTTATCTATTAAAATAAAGTGATCTTGAATCTTACGTGGCATTTTTGAACTGGTATCCAATAGATAGCAAAGCTCTATATAATTCTGCTAGAGGTAATCCCATTACATTACTATATGACCCAGATAAAAAGTTTACAAATGATGCAGCTACGCCCTGGATTGCATAACCACCTGCCTTGCCTTCCCATTCATTGGTGTCAAGATAATATTTGATCTCTTCTTCGTGAAGTCTCTTGAACTTTACTACAGACACCACAGTTTTAACCTTTAAATTTTTATTAGGTGAGTGAATAGCAAAGCTTGTTAATACTTTATGTCTTTTTCCTGAAATCAACCTAAGACAATCCTCTGCCATTTTAACATCAGTTGTCTTGGGTAAAATTCTTCTTCCTACCGAAACAACAGTATCGGCAGTTAATATTATTGAATCTTTATATTTGGGCTGAAGAATTAAGTTTTTTTGAATAGCCATTCTTTTTACATAATCTAAAGGCAATTCTTTCCTTAGATTGATTTCATCAATGTTAGGCGAGATAACTAAGTCAGGGTTTAAACCTATTTGATTCAAAAGGTCTAAACGTCTTGGCGATGCAGATCCTAATAAAAAATGATTGTTACAAATGACTTTGTTCATAAAACAAACTTGTAGTTAGTAACTATTTAAATCTAAAGGTAATTCTTCCTTTTGTTAAATCATAAGGAGTCATTTCTACGTTAACTTTATCACCAAGTAAGACCCTTATTCTATTTTTTCTCATTTTACCACTTGTATGAGCCAAAACTTCATGATCATTGTCTAGTTTAACTCTAAACATAGCATTCGGTAATAATTCTTCAACAATACCAGAAAACTCTATAACACCTTCTTTAGCCATTTAACCTCTTTTTTTTATTAAGTAAGACTAATCTCACTATTATTGAAAAATAGTCAAGATTTTTGTCAAAATTGATCATTTATTGTTTAATCTCAATTCAACAGACATTGCATGTGCGTCAAGTCCTTCTGCTTTTGCTAGAGTAACAACATTTTGACCTATTTCATGCAAATTTTCTTTATTAAATTCAACAATGGTAGTCCTTTTGCAAAAATCAACTACACCAAGACCACTTGAAAACTTTGCTGTACCATTTGTAGGCAAAACATGATTAGGTCCAGCAATATAATCTCCAACAGCTTCTGGGGTAAAATGACCTATAAAAATAGCTCCAGCATTTCTTATGTTTTTTAATAAATTTTCTGTTTTGCTAACCATTAACTGCAAATGCTCAGGTGCAATAAAGTTTACCAAATCTATTGCTTCATCAATATTATCAAGAAGTATTATTGAACCAAAATCATTCCAAGACGAAGTGGCAATTTTAGATCGGGGAAGTTCTTTAAGAAATTTTTTGATACAAATTTGTACTTTTTGAGCAAGATCTAAGTCATCTGTTAACAGAATTGCTTGAGCCTGCTCATCATGTTCTGCTTGAGATAGTAAATCTATTGCTACGTGGTCAGGGTTAGCTGTTTTATCCGCAACAATTAAAACTTCAGATGGGCCAGCAATCGAGTCAATTCCAACTGTACCAAAAACTTGTCTTTTAGCTTCTGCTACATACGCATTGCCCGGCCCTACAATTTTGTTTACAGGCAAAATGGTTTCTGTACCATAGGCAAGTGCTCCAATAGCATGAGCTCCTCCCATACATATAAAGTCTGTGACTTCGGCAACGTATGCAGCGGCTAAAACAATAGATGATTTTTTTAAATCTGCAATAGGGCTAACAACTACCCTTCTACTAACACCCGCAACCAGAGCCGGAATTGCATTCATTAAAACTGACGATGGATATATTGCTTTACCACCAGGAACATAAAAACCTGTTGCTTCTATTGGTGTATAATTTAAACCAAGTTTTACTTCAATATGGTCTTTATAATCAATGTTTCTAGGTTTCTGATATTGATGAAATTCCTTAATTCTGTCAGCAGCTAAATCTAAAGCAAGCTTTTCTTCTTTTTTTAAATTTAAATAAGCATCTTTTAAAAGACTTTTAGAAAGAAACAATTCTTCAACTTTATTAAATTTAATTTTATCAAAATTTTGAACAAATTCTTTAAGTGCCAAATCTCCGTTATTTTTAACTTCTTCTATAATGTCAAAAACAGTTTTGTAGAGGTTTGATTGATTTGTTTTACTAAGTCGTAATAAATAATTTAATTTTTTTTTAAACTCTTTATCACTTGTTTTTAATATTTTTGAATGAAGTTTATCCATTTAAAACTTCTCCAACTTTATCAATCCACACTTGAATCGTTTTTGTGTTTGTCTTCATAAAACTCCTATTTACCGCCAAACGTGTAGAAACTTTACAAATCTCTTCCACTTCAACAAGTCCATTAGCAGCTAATGTATTACCAGATTCTACTAAATCAACTATCCTCCTACATAAACCCAATGAAGGTGCTAATTCCATAGCACCATTTAATTTTATACATTCGGCATGTACTCCTCTAGCTTCGAAATGTCTTCTGGTAATATTTGGATATTTGGTAGCCACTCTAACATGACTCCATGTTCTCGGGTCTTCATTCATCACCATTTCTTTTTGAGCTGCCACCACCATCCGACAATTACCAACATTAAGGTCAAAAGGTGAATAAACTTCTGAATGATTAAATTCAGAAAGGACGTCACTTCCAACAAACGCCATTTGTGCAGCACCATAAGCTAAAAAAGTAACTACATCAAAAGAACGGACTCTAATAATATCTATATTATTTACATTTGTATCAAACCTTAATTTACGATCTTGATTATCAAAGAAAGAGGCTTCAGGTTCTATGCCAACATTTGACAAAATAGGTAAAACAACATCTAAAATCCTACCTTTTGGAAGAGCTATAGTAAATTTACTATTTGCATTCATTTATAGTGCCTATTCAATATCATGTTTAGGTTTTAGTTTGGTTGGCCAAGGTACATCAATATCTTCAATTAAAACACTCATTTTTTCACAATTTAATATAATTTCTATAGATTTAGAAAAATGTAAAAAAATTCTTTTTTCTTTATGTGTTATAGCTAGAAGATTTAAAAATGGAAGGTTATTACTATACTTTTTATAATTAATAGCGCTAACGTTTTTGATTTGCAACCCACAAACAACCCTATAGTAAAGCTGGTCTTCTTTATTGGTCTGAGCATCATCTTTTTCCCAGCAATATCTAGAGAAGGTTGCAATAAATATTTTTTTTTCTTTATCAAAGAAAAGTTCTTCTTTTGAGAAAATTGCATCCTGACATAAATATGAAATTATATTTAAATCTTTTTTAGTGGAAGCTGTTAATTTAATTTTTTCTTCAATATTCAAAAGTCTACCCTAAAGTTTGATTGATAATTTACCTTGATCTTCTTATATCTGCCCCAAGATTAGACAATTTATCTACTATATTTTCGTAACCTCTATCTAAGTGATAAATACCATCAATTTCACTAGTTCCTAATGCCACTAAACCACCTAAAATCAAACACATTGAAGCTCTTAAATCTGATGCCATTACTTTAGCAGCCTTAAGGTAGTCAACACCCTTGATTGTTGCCTTTTGCTTGTTTACAGATATTTTAGCTCCCATTCTGATTAGCTCTGGTACATGCATGAATCTATTTTCAAATATATTTTCTGTTATTTGACTATTACCATCTGCTAATGACATTAGTGTCATGTATTGTGCTTGAAGATCAGTTGGAAAACCTGGATGTTCTTGAGTGGTAACATCATATGGTAATGGCTTTCTAAAAGCACAAATATTTATTGAATTCTTAAATACTTCAACTTTGCTACCAGTATTTTCAAGAACTTTTAAGAAAAATTGTAAATTTTTAGGTATTACATTTTTTATCTCTACATCACCCATTGTTATACTAGATGCTATTGCAAAAGATCCAGCTTCTATTCTATCAGCAACAACTTCGTGATGAACTTTATTTAAGCTCTTAACTCCATTTATGATAATTTTATTGGTCCCTTCCCCCATAATATCTGCACCAGCTTTATTAAGACAATTGACTAAGTCAACGATTTCAGGTTCTTGAGCTGCATTAGAAATTACTGTTTGTCCTTTGGCTAAGGCTGCCGTCAATATTGCACTTTCCGTAGCTCCTACAGAAATTTTTGGAAAATCAATTTTAGCTCCCTTTAAACCTGAAGAGGGAACAGAGCCAATAATATAACCGGACTCAAATTTTATATTGGCTCCAAGCCTTTCCATTACCATAACGTGTAAATCAATAGGCCTACTTCCAATAGCACATCCACCAGGCAGTGGAACTTTAGCTGAACCTTGAGAGACCAGCAAAGGGCCTAAAATAAGAATTGATGCTCTCATTTGTCTAACAAGATCGTATGAAGCATGATCGTTTAAAGGCAAGCCATTAAAATCAATTTTTCCATTTTCCCATTTTGTTTGTATGCCCAGATCATTTAATAATTTTAACATTAATCTCGTATCCGCAAGATTTGGAACATTTGATAATGTGAAGCCTTTATTAATTATAAGCGATAATGCCATTAAAGGTAATGCAGCATTCTTAGCTCCGCTTATAGTAACAGAGCCATGTAATTTTTTGCCTCCAGTAATAAAAATCCTTTCATTAGTATTTTTAACTAAATCATCCATTTTAAGAATTTTTAATTTTTAGCATTTAAATCTAACCTTGGAATACCAATTTTTATTGTTCTTTTACCAGTAATTTTTTTATTATCTCTATCTGTTATTTGTTTTTTTCTTAGCTTTAAATTGTCTTTTAAAGATGCAGATAATTCTTCATTATTACTATTTTTTTTTATCATGAACACTTGTCGTTATCTATTTTATTTATATAAAATTATTATCATATCAATAATATCCAATAATAAAAAACTTGTCATTAATGAAAACATAATTAAATTATCAATTAAGAAGAGTGCCGTCATAGCTCCAGCGGTAGAGCGCGTCATTGGTAATGACGAGGTCACTGGTTCAAATCCAGTTGACGGCACCAATTTCAATATATTTAAAGTTTATTATATTATTGAGACCTTAATGACCCTGATAGTTTTGTACCTATTAAATTGATTAAATCAGCACTAATTTTTTCTAAGTCATCATCCGTTAAAGTTTCCGTTAAAGGTTGAATAGTTACTTTAATGGCAATTGATTTTTTCCCATCTGGAATATTTTTACCTTTATAAACATCAAAAATTAAAACGTCTTTGATTAGATCTTTATTGGATGATCTTGCTATTTGAGCTAGTTTTTCGGCTGGGGTTGTTTCATTAATTACGAATGCAAACTCTCTCGTTACAGATTGCAAAGGAGAAACCTTTAACATAGGTCTAGATACTTTAATTTTCTTCGGTATTGGAATATTTTCATAAAAAATTTCAAACCCCAAAATAGATTTTTCAAATCCATAGAAATCAAGAATTTCTGGATGTATTTCTCCTAAATTAGCTATTAGCTTTTGTCCTATTTTTAAAACAGCACTTCTTCCCGGATGGAAATAACTTGGCGTATCTTCATAAGTTTGAAGACTGCTTATATTAATACCAAGAGCTTCTAAAGTTTTTAAAACATCCAACTTGATGTCATAAAAATCAAAATCTCTTGAAGAACTTCTCCAATCTCTTTTGATTTTATTACCTAATCTTAAACCCGTAACACTACTAGTTTGTTCATCTGGCTTATCACCTAAAAAGATTGGACCAACCTCAAAAAGAGATAAACTATCAGAACCAACGTTTATATTTTTTTGTGCTGCCAATAGTAATGTTGGAAGGATCGATGGCCTCATATGCGTTAATTCAGAGGAAATTGGATTTACTAAAGCTAGTTGCTCTATTCCTCCATTAAATTGTTTAGCCATGACCTCATTTAAAAAAGAAAAAGTTATAGCTTCACTATAACCTCTAGTTGCTAAGGTTCTAGATGCAATAGATGATTGTCGCTGCTTTATATTCATTGCTGGTTTAGCAATGTAATTTTTCCTTGGCAGCTTTATAGAAGGAATATGGTCATAACCATTGATCCTAATTATTTCCTCGACTATATCAGCAATACCATCTATGTCAGGTCTCCATGATGGGACTATAACGTCCCAAACATCATTATTATTGGTAATTTTAAAACCTAGTTTTTCTAAGATTGATTTAGATAATTCACTTTCAATTTCAACGCCTGTTAATTTATAAGTGCTTGTTGGGGTAAAATTAATTATTTTTTTTTGTTTTCCCAATTCAAGCTTGACTATTTTACTACAAGTGCCACCACATATTTTTTTTACCAATGATGCTGCATAGTGCATTACTAGATCTGGTGAATCATAATCCAAGCCTCTTTCAAATCTATACCTAGCATCAGAGTTTAAATTTAACCTTCTACCAGTATTGGCAATTGATATAGGATCAAAAATCGCAGCCTCTAAAAACATTTTAGTTGTATCTTCTTTTACGCCGGTCCGTTCACCACCCATTATGCCAGCCAAATCATCAATGCCATGCCCATCAGATATTACTAGCATTCCTTCATCTAAATCATACTTTTGACCGTTAAGCGCTGAAAATTTATCACCTTGTTTTGATTGTTTTATTGTTAGACTATCTCCTACAATTTTATCTGCATCATAGGCATGCAAAGGTCTACCAATATCAATCATTATGTAATTAGTTATATCAACTAAAGATGAGATAGGACGTTGGTCAACAGCTAACAATCTATTTTTTAACCAAGATGGAGATTCCACATTTACAACATTGTGAAATGATCTTCCAAAAATTTTAGGACAAAGATTTTTCTTATCTTCATCTAAATCTATTTTCCAATTAATTATACTATCAAAATCACCATCAATTTCTTCAAATTCGAGGTCTTTTAAAGCCCCCATTCCAGCAGCAGCCAAATCTCTTGCTATCCCTCTTACACCTAAGCAATCACCTCTGTTAGGAGTAATCTCTATTTCAATTGTTGGATCGGCTAAATCCATAACATTTACAATAGGCACACCAATTTCAGAAGTTTCTGGTAACTCTATGATCCCCTCATGATTGTCTGACAATGTTAATTCTTTTTCTGAACATAACATTCCCTCGGAAGATTCTCCTCTAATTTTTGTTTTCTTTAATATTAGATCTATGCCTGGAACATAAGTTTCTACATTAGCAAAAACTCCAATCATTCCAGATTTTACGTTAGGTGCACCACAAACGACATTAAAACTTCTATTACCATCAAATACTTTACATACATTAAGTTTGTCAGCGTTTGGATGTTTTTTTACATCTATCACTTTTACAGTTACAAATTCTTTAAGATCATCTGCTAAATTTTTAACTGAAGCTACCTCTAAACCAAGCTTAGGAAGGACTTCTACTATTTCATTAATGTTTTTGTCTGTTTGAAGATGATCAAGTAGCCAATGCCACGTAAATTTCATGACAAAACCCCATTAAGACCAGAATGCAAACTTGGGTTGTCTACGGGTATAAAACCATAATGTTTAAGCCATCTTAAATCACTATCATAAAATGGTCTCAAATCAGGAATACCATACTTTAGCATAGTTAATCTTTCTAAACCCATCCCAAAAGCAAATCCTTGATATTTTGAAGGGTCTATTCCTACTCCTTCAAGAACGCGAGGGTGTACCATCCCCGATCCCAAAATTTCTAACCAATCTTCTCCACTACCTATTGATAAACTACCATCTTTCTCTTTTTTACAACCAATATCAACTTCTGCAGAGGGTTCTGTAAAGGGAAAATAACTTGGTCTGAAACGAACTGGAAGATCTTCTACGTTAAAATATGTTCTACAAAAATCAATTAAACATCCTTTTAAGTGACCCATATTAATATTTTTTCCAAGAACTAGACCTTCGCATTGATGAAACATTGGAGAATGAGTGGCATCATGATCTGATCTATAAGTTCTGCCAGGTATTATATATCTAATTTCGTCAAAATTTTCTAAATTTATTTTTTCCATTGTTCGGATTTGAACTGGACTAGTATGCGTTCTTAAAACTTTTCTATTTCCATTTTCATCTGGCTGAAGATAAAAAGTGTCATGTTCTTGTCTGGCAGGATGTTCAAGAGGAATATTTAAGGCTGTAAAATTGTAGTAATCTGTTTCAATATCTGGACCTTCAACAATTGAAAAACCCATATCAGCAAAAATTGCACACAGTTCTTCTATTGTCCTTGATAATGGATGTAAAGTACCTGTGTTATTTTCATGTGGAGTTAGAGTAACATCAATTTTTTCTGTTATTAATTTTTCATTAAGGATTTGAGTTTTAAAAAAATCTTTTTTTTCAATTATTAAATTATTAATTTTATTTTTAAGATCATTTACCAAAGCTCCAATTTCTCTTTTTGAAACTTCATCATATTCCCTTAAATTTTTCAGATATGAAGTTATTAAACCCTTTTTTCCAAGACTGTTGACTCTAATTTCTTCTAAATCATTTAGGCTATTGGATTGAGATATCGATGTAGAAATTTCATCTGATAAATTTAAAAGTTTATCTCTTAACTCAGAAATCATATTTAATATGGAACCTAATTTTAGAAAAAATAAATATGCTTAATAGAATTTGGTTATTTAAGCCATGGATGATTTAGCTTTTGAAACAAGTTCTTCAAAAGCTAATGGTTCATAAACAGCAATATCAGCTAAAATTTTTCTATCTATATCTATACCGGCTAATTTTAACCCATTCATAAACTTTGAATAGTTTAAACCATACATACGAGACCCAGCATTAATTCTTTGTATCCAAAGGCCTCTAAATGTTCTTTTTTTGTTTCTACGGTCTCTATAAGAATACTGACTAGCTTTTTCTACAGCTTGAGTAGCTACTGTAAATAAATTTTTTCTTGCACCATAATAACCTTTAGCTGCTTTTAAAACTTTTTGGTGCCTCGCATGAGTTGTAACACCTCTTTTTACTCTAGCCATAAATATTCTCCTTAAGCATATGGTAAGAATTGTTTAACGATTTTAGCGTCAGAATCGTTAAGTATCATTGTACCACGTGCTTGTCTTTTCATTTTTTGAGACCTTTTACGCAAGTTATGGCTTAAAAAAGCTGGACTACCTTTAACTTTTCCTGAAGCTGTTAGGCTAAATCTTTTTTTTGCACCACTTTTAGTTTTTAATTTAGGCATAATCATCTCTTATTTTATATTTAACAAACATGCTTATACATAAGCATTCATAAGTAAGCAACACAAACTTTAACATAATTTACAATATAAATTATTATTTAGGAGCCAAAACCATTACCATTTGCCTACCTTCTAACTTTGGAACCATTTCAACCTTACATAGTTCTTCAGTATCTTCTTTAACTCTGTCTAAAACTGTAGCACCTAAGGTTTGATGCGCCATTTCTCTTCCTCTAAACCGAAGAGTAATTTTTACTTTGTCACCATTATCAATGAATTTTTTAACCTGTTTCATCTTTACAATGAAGTCATTGCTGTCGATATTCGGTCTTAATTTTATTTCCTTAACTTCAATAATTTTTTGCTTTTTTCTAGCTTCATTTTTTCTCTTTTGAGCTTCATATTTGTATTTTCCATAATCAAGAATTTTACAAACAGGTGGCTCAACATTAGGTTGAATTTCTACTAGGTCTAAATTTAATTGTTCTGCTATTTTTAAGGCCTCTAATATTGGGATAACTCCCAGTTGTTCTCCATCAGCACCTATGCATCTTACACTATCTGCTCTTATTAATTCGTTAATTCTAGGTCCATCCTGCTTTGGAGGCGTGTTATTTAAACCTACTATATGAAAATCTCCTTTAAAAATTTAATTTGGATACTATTACAACATTTTGGAAGTAAGTGTTAATAATTTTTAAAATATTAATTAACAAGTCAATTACATGAGCATAAAGTTCACATTATACCATATCTGGTGGTAAACATTTCAAGGAAACATCTTCTATAAAGTTTTCGATTTCCAGAACTTGCTGATTTTTAGATCCTAAATACCTAATAGCAACAGTTTTCTTATCTTTTTCTTGATTACCTATAACTAAAATAATTGGAACTGCCTTATTTGAATGCTCTCTAATTTTGTAACCTATTTTTTCATTCCTAATATCAATTTCATTTCTGATACCAGATTTGTCTAAACTTTCCTTAATTTCTAAAACATAGTCATTTACAGATTCTACTATTGAACATATGACAACCTGAGTGGGAGCAAGCCATAGTGGCATTCTTCCAGAGTATTGTTCAATTAAAATTCCAATCCAGCGTTCTAATGAACCTAGTATTGCTCTATGCAGCATAACAGGATGTTTTTTTTGACTATCTGCGTCTACATAGAAGGCTCCCAACCTTTCTGGTAAAACAAAATCCACCTGAAGAGTGCCACATTGCCAATCTCTTCCTATAGCGTCGGTGAGAACAAATTCTAATTTTGGCCCATAAAAAGCTCCTTCTCCTGGGTTAAGTGTGAAACTTATATTTGCAGCTTTGACAGCTTTTAAAAGTGCTTCTTCTGCTTTATCCCAAGTTTCATCATCACCAGCTCTAATTTCAGGTCTGTCAGAGAATTTGACCTTTAAGCCAGCAAAACCAAAATCTTTATATATTTGTTGAAGTAGTTCACAAAAATTCACACATTCATCAGTGATTTGAGAATTCATACAAAAAATATGAGCATCATCTTGTGTGAATTGTCTTACTCTCATTATACCATGCAATGCCCCAGACGGTTCATTTCTATGGCAAGAACCAAATTCAGACATTCTAATTGGCAAGTCCTTATAAGATTTCAATCCTTGTTTATAAATTTGCACGTGTCCTGGACAGTTCATTGGTTTCAATGCAAGAGTTTTTTCATCATCGCCCTTCGCCATAAACATATGCTCTTGAAACTTGTCCCAATGCCCGGATTTTTCCCACAATGATCTATCTATCACTTGTGGCGTTTTCACCTCTTCATAAGACTTCTTTAGTTTTCTTCTCATATAGGCTTCAATTTCCAGATAAATTGACCAACCTTTTTTATGCCAAAAGACAGAGCCTACTGCTTCTTCTTGAAGATGAAATAAATTTAACTCTTTTCCAATTTTTCTATGATCTCTTTTTTCAGCTTCCTCAATCATTAAAAGATAGTTTTTTAAATCTTTATCATTCAAAAATGCCGTCCCGTATATTCTTTGTAAAACAGCATTTTTACTGTCTCCTCTCCAATAAGAGCCGGCTAGTTTTGTTAATTTAAAGGAATGTCCTAATTTCTTAGTAGAAGGAGCGTGCGGGCCTCTACACAAATCTATGAAATTACCTTGTCTGTAAAAAGTTACAGTTTCATTTTCAGGAATAGCATTAACTAGTTCTACTTTAAAATTTTCATTATTTTTTTTAAAAAAATCTAAGGCTTGTTTTCTTGTCCAAACTTCTCTAGTTATTTTCTCATCTCTATCAACTATCTCATGCATTCTCTTTTCAATAATTTCTAAGTCTGATAAATTAAATTTTTTCTCTCTGAAAAAATCATAATAAAAACCATTTTCAATAGATGGGCCAATAGTAACTTGCGTTTCTGGAAATATCTCTAAAACTGCTTCAGCCATAATATGAGCGGCATCATGCCTTATTAAATCTAGTGTTTCATTATTTTTTGAGGTTAAAATAGAAACTGTGCTATCTGTATTAATTAGCCTGTTTAAATCCCAAAGCTCTCCATTAACTTCTGCAACGAAAGCGTCAGATGCTAGCCTTGGTGAAATTTCAGTTGCTATTTGTAAAGCGGTGACAGGACTTTTATAATTTTTTTTATCTTTATTAGGTAATGTAATAGTTAGCATTTATTTAGTACTTAAATTAGTTATATAAATTTTCAAATTTTAGCCTTATATTCTAATATACATTGTTTATATAAAGATAAAGTAAGTTTGCACATTTTATCATGACTGAAATTTTTAGACACTGCTTTTTTTGAGAATTCTGACATTTTTTCTCTACTAGTTGGTTTTAGTGAAAGAGCCATTGAAATTTTTTCTGCAAGACTCTCTACTTTTACAGGATCAGCTAAAAATCCATTTTTGCCATCGATAATTGTTTCTGAAGCACCACCATGATCAAAAGCAATTGGGATTTTTCCTAAAGCCTGAGCTTCTAAAATAATTCTACCAAATGGTTCTGGAGTAACTGAAGGCATCACAACTATGTCACTTAACATCAAGGCAGCTTGAATATCATTAGAGGACTTACTTAATTTCACTTTTGTTTCTAATTTTAATTTAATAATTTTATCTATAAGAGTTTTTTGAAAATTTTGACTACCATTTTCTGCACCAATTAATACGCATTGAAAGGTATCATTTACTAATGACAACGCCCTTATTAGCTCTAAATATCCTTTCCACATTGCCGGACGTGCAGCCATCATAATAACTGGAATATTATCTTTTAAATTTAAATTTTTAGATTGAGCTATTACTCTTGCTGGCTTTATATTATTAGCATTAAAAAGTTCTAAATCAACTCCTCTATGAACTACAGTAATTTTGTTTTTTATAGTAGGATTTGGAAAAGATTCTAAAATTGTTTTTTCAATATGTTTTGAGATAGCAATTATGGAGTCACCCTTAGTTAAAATACTATTATAATATTTTTTTAAAAAATTTGTTTTCCTGAATCTCATATGTACTGATGTGATAACAGGAATATCCAACATTCTGCCTAAAGGGAACACTATCCAAGCAGGGGCTCGAGAACATAAATGAATTAGGTCAACATTCTCTTTTTCTAGAATTAATTTTACTTGTTTTCTTATTTTAGGCCATTTAAATGGATTTTTTGTATTTACATTTAACTCATAATGCGTGGTACCAGTTCTTCTAAGTTGGGGAACCATGTGCCCACCTGATGACAGAACTATTGATTTGAACCCATTATCGTTTAGAGATTTAGAAATTTCAATCACACCTCTTTCGACACCACCAGTATTTAAGGCTGGTAAAATTTGAGCTATAGTATATTTTTTTTTATTCATTTAAATTACCTTAAGGTGCGATGGTATAACGATGACAAAATTTATAAATACTCCACATGGTAGTACAATAGCATACAACAAAATCAAAGGTAAAAAAGCTGGCATTGTTTTTCTAAGTGGTTTTAAGTCTGATATGCAAGGTAAAAAAGCTATTTATATTGAAAATTGGGCAAAAGAAAATAATCATAGTTTTTTAAGATTTGATTACTCAGGTCATGGGAAATCGTCTGGAGACTTCCAAAAAACTCACTTTTCTGACTGGTATAATGATGCACAATTTTTAATAGAACACCTAACTGAGGGCAAACAAATTCTCATAGGGTCATCAATGGGTGGATGGATAATGTTAATGCTTGCAAGGCGGATACCTAAAAAAATTTCATCTATGATTGGTTTAGCACCAGCTCCAGATTTTCCTAAAATTTTAATTTGGGATAAATTGAATTTTAGTCAAAAAAGACAATTTATTAAAAATAGAGGGTTTTCTATAAAAAATGATGATGGGACAGAAAACTTCTTTTCTTATAATTTTATAAAAGATAGCTTAAATAATTTAACACTTACAAATAAAATTAATTTTAAAGGTCCTGTATTTTTATATCATGGCATGCAAGATACTGATGTGCCTTACCAATTAAGTACTGAGATTTCAAAAAATATTATTGGGACTAATGATATTAAAATTTTATTAGAAAAAAATGGTGGACATAGATTATCTGAAGATAGTCAATTAAACACAATTATTAATCTAATTAAAGATATTTATAACTCATTATAATTTAAATGTCTAAAAGCTTATAATTTTCATGTGGCGTTAGACCAACAATATGATCTTTTAATAGATTTTTAAAAGAAGGTCGTGATTTTAGTTTAAAATACCACTCTTGTAATTTGGGGTAATCATCTAAATTTAATAATCCTAAATAGTCTAAAACAGATAAACTAGCCGCTGCCAAAAAATCACATGATGTATATGTATCAGCAACTAAATAATCTTTATCTTTTAGTAAATATTCCAAGTATTTAATATGGAAACCTAAATTCTGCATGGCATTTCTTATGTTCACGCTATTAGGAGTTACATTTTCGACAATCCTAGAAAATACCTTTTCATAGATAATAGGGTCTAAAACTTCTTTTTTAAACAGAGTATCAAACCAATGATATAATCTATAAATCTCTGCTTTTTTTCTATAATTATCACAGAAAATATTAGGTTTTAGATCTAAGTCCTTAATATACTCCACACAAGCATTAAAGCCAACTATTGGAAAGTTATAACTATCTATTAAAACAGGCAAGTGACCAGCTGGGTTTAAAAGTAAAAAATCTTCTTGAGGTTTCCAATAATTCTCTAACTGGGTAATATATTCAATCTTATATTCATCTAGTAAAAGTCTTATAAATCTAGAAGATGGACATAAATGATAATGATATAGGGTAAACATAAATTTATAAACTAAGCCATGGGTAAAAGTTTGGAGTTTTTAGGCAATAAAGAAAAAGCATTTTTTTTCAGTTCACATATAAGTAAGTCATCAAAAGATAATGGGCCCAGGGTTTTTATATTTAAATTTTTATCATTAACTTTATAAAAATTAAAACCTTTATAATAATTGTAATCACCGGAAACAAAACAAATTTTTTGATTTTCAGCTATAGCTAATTCTAATCCTCTTTTGATAAGTGATTTTCCAAAGCCTTCACCTTGATATTTCAGTTTTACTGCTAATGGCCCTAATAATAAGCATTTTATTTTATTAAGTAGTACGGGGTAAAAACTTATCGTTCCAATAACAATAGAAGGATCATCTTTTATACAAGAAACTAATGAAAGATGTCTTAAAGGAAGTGTTTTTCTATATAGATATACAGTTCTATCATATCTATTATGTCCAAAACATTCATCTAGAATTTTTTGAATCTGTATATTATCAGATTCAATTTTTTCTCTAATTTGAATATTTCCATTCATAGCAATCTCGGCTGAATTAATAGATATTATTTCCTATACATCTATTATTAATTAAGCCCAAGAGTTTTTTATCGTGGTAAATCAGACTTTCCCATAAGGAATTGATCAATAGATCTAGCACATTGCCTACCCTCCTTAATAGCCCAAACTACAAGAGACTGACCACGCCTAGAATCACCTGCAACAAAAAATTTATCAATAGAAGTTTTATATTCTATATCGTCAGCTTTAACGGTACCGTTATTTGTTAACTCTACACCAGTTTTATGAATTAAGTTTTCATGAATTGGATGAACAAACCCCATCGCAAGTAATACTAAGTCAACTTCAAAAGAAAACTCTGATCCCTTAATTTCAGACATTTTCATTTTTCCACTATTATCTTTTAACCATTCTACCTTTACACAATTTGCTCTTGAAACTTTTCCATTATTACCTTCAAATGATTTAGTTAAAACTGACCAATTTCTCTCACAACCTTCTTCATGAGAAGTAGAGGTTCTTAATTTCATAGGCCAGTTGGGCCATGTTAAGGCCTTATCTTCAATAGCTGGTGGCTGGTCAAGAAGTTCTAGTTGCGTTACAGACTTAGCACCCTGACGATTAGATGTTCCTACGCAATCTGAACCAGTATCACCTCCACCTATAACAAGAACATTTTTATTTTTGGCTAATATTTCAACTGAAGAATCTACATTTTCACCAGAAACTCTATCATTTTGCTGAGATAAAAATTCCATTGCAAAGTGAACACCATCAAGCTCTCTTCCTTCAACTGGTAAATCTCTAGGTTTTTCTGAGCCGCCACAAAATACAATCGCATTAAAATCTTTGTTTAGGTCATCAAAGCTGATATCAACCCCTATGTGACTATTAACTTTGAACTCTACCCCTTCTGCCTCCATTTGAGACATCCTTCTATCAATGAGATGTTTCTCCATTTTAAAGTCAGGAATGCCTATTCTTAGAAGTCCTCCTATTCGGGCATTTTTTTCAAATACTACTACAGAATGGCCAGCTCTAGCTAATTGTTGTGCACAAGCTAAACCAGATGGACCAGATCCTATAACCGCAATTTTTTTATTTGTTTTAGTGACTGAAATTTGCGGCTTGATCCATCCTTCTTCCCATCCCCTATCCACAACTGAACATTCAATTGTTTTGATAGCAACGGGGTTGTCAGTTATGTTTAAAGTGCATGAAGCTTCACATGGTGCAGGACAAATTCTACCTGTGAATTCAGGAAAATTATTAGTGGAATGTAGAAGATCTATCGCATCTTTCCATCTATTATTATAAACCAAATCATTCCAATCTGGAATAAGGTTGTTAACAGGACAGCCTTGGTGACAATATGGAATACCACAATCCATACACCGAGCACCTTGTTTAGATATCTCCTTACCATCAAGAGGGACAAGAAACTCTTTAAAATGTTTAATCCTATCTTCAACAGGCTCATAACCTCTTTCAATTCGGTCTAGTTCCATAAAACCAGTTGCTTTACCCATGATTATTCTCCAGCGATTCTACTTGGTATTTTTTCTTCTTTTAAATTTTGTCTTCTTTCATTTAGAGCTCTCTTAAACTCAAAAGGGGTTATTTTAATAAATAATGGAAGATATTTTTCCCAATTATCTATTATTAATTTAGCTTTTTGACTTTTAGTATTTTTATAATGTCTATTAATTAATAACTTTAAACGAGAAATATCAAAATCTAAAAGATCACTGTTGATTTCTTTTTCTGTATGTTTTGTATTGATATCGTCTTTAGATAATTTTTCTAAATCTACCATTGATTTGTTGCAATTAGACTCAAACATTTCATCTTCATCAAGAATATACGCTATTCCGCCTGACATCCCAGCAGCAAAATTTCTGCCTGTTTTCCCTAAAACAACAACTATACCTCCTGTCATATACTCGCAACCATGATCACCACAACCCTCAACAACGGCAGTAGCACCAGAGTTTCTTACAGCAAAACGCTCCCCTACAACGCCACTTAGGTAACACTCTCCAGAAATTGCTCCATATAAAAGCGTATTTCCAGCAATTATGTTTTTATCAGGTATAATTTTACTTTTACTATGAGGATATACAGCAATTTTACCACCAGATAGACCTTTGCCAACATAGTCATTAGCATCTCCTTCTAAGTTAAAAGAAATACCTTTTGCTAACCAAGCGCCAAAACTCTGCCCAGCATTACCTTCAAAGTCTATGTTAATAGTGTTGTTCGGCAAACCATTGTGACCATATTTTTTTGCTACTACCCCGGATAACATAGCTCCAACTGTTCTATTTGTATTAATAATTTTTGATTTGAAATTAATTTTTTGTTGATCTGAAATGGCAAGTTTACATTTTTCAATAAGCACATTATCCAGAGCCTTATTTAATTGATGATCTTGTGTTTTTGAATTAAAGAAGTCCTGTTTGTCTTGGTTATCTAAAGGAACTATAAGTTTACCTAAATCTAGGCCATGAGCTTTCCAATGAGTTTCAGCTCCTTGAAAATTCAGCAAGTCTCTTCTGCCTATTAAGTCGTTAAAATTACGAATACCAAGTTCAGCCATAATTTCTCTAACTTCATTAGCAATAAAAACAAAAAAGTTAACAACATGATCAGGTTGACCAGTAAAATTTTTTCTTAATTCAGGATCTTGGGTTGCAACACCTACAGGACACGTATTTAAATGACACTTTCTCATCATGATACAACCCTCTGAAATCAATGCTGCAGTTGCAAAGCCAAATTCATCTGCTCCGAGTATGGCTCCTATAACAACATCCCTACCTGTTCTAAGACCTCCATCAACCTGAACAGCTATTCTGTCCCTTAGTCCATTCATAACTAAAGTTTGATGAGTTTCAGCCAGACCTGTTTCCCAAGGACCTCCGGCGTTTAATAATGAAGTGATTGGACTTGCCCCTGTACCTCCATCATTGCCTGATATTGTTACATGATCTGCGTAAGCTTTACTAACGCCAGCAGCAACAGTACCAACTCCTATTTCAGAAACTAACTTGACTGACACCCTGGCTCTTGGATTTACATTTTTTAAATCGTGAATTAATTGCGCTAGATCTTCAATTGAATATATATCATGGTGTGGTGGAGGTGAAATCAATCCTACCCCTGGAGTGGAATGTCTAATTTTAGCTATAAAATCATTAACTTTACCACCTGGAAGTTGACCACCTTCTCCAGGCTTAGCACCTTGAGCCATTTTAATTTGTATATCTGTTGCATTTGAAAGGTACTCTGTTGTAACACCAAATCTACCTGAAGCTACCTGCTTAATTCTAGAATTCATAGAATCGCCATTTTCCATAGGCGAAAATCTAGAGGGCTCCTCTCCACCCTCACCAGTATTAGATCTACCACCAATCCTGTTCATGGCAATTGCAAGAGTAGTATGAGCTTCAGTGGAAATAGACCCTAATGACATGGCACCAGTTGCAAATCTTTTCACTATTTCTGATACTGGCTCAACTTCATCTAAACTAATTGATTCGGTATTTGATGAAAATTTAAAAAGCCCTCTTAAATTTTTTAATTTAATTGAATGATCATTGATTTTCTTAGAGTATTTTTTAAATGTATTGTAATTAGCACTTCTTACTGCGTGCTGAAGTACGCCGATTGTCTCAGGTGTCCAAACATGTTCTTCACCTCTAATTCTAAAAGATAAATCACCACCAACATCAAGATCATTTTGAAGTAAAGGTGAGTTTCCAAAAGCGAGTTCATGTCTATTTTCAGTTTCTTTTTGAATTTCCTCAAGACCTATACCTTCAACCTTAGAAGAGGTTCCACAAAAATATTTATCTACAAGCTCTGAAGATAATCCAACAGCATCAAAAATCTGAGCTCCAGAGTAGGATTGATAAGTTGAGATTCCCATTTTAGACATGACTTTAAGCATTCCTTTAGTCACAGCCTTAATATATTTTTTATAGGCCTCATCTTCACTCATCTCATAATCACTATTTTTAATGATATTTGATAACGTATAAAAAGATAGGTAGGGATTAATAGCCTCAGCTCCATAACCTGCAAGAAGACATAAGTCGTGAACTCTTCTTGCTTCTCCCGTTTCAATTACGAGTCCAACTTTCGTCCTAAGACCTTTTTTGATTAAAAAATGATGAATTGTGCTTGTTGCTAATAAAGCAGGAATTGCAATATTATCTTTATCAAGGTTTCTGTCTGATAAAATTATTATATTGCATTCATTACCCAATATTAATTTTTCTGCTTCATCACATATATCTTTTAGAAAAGTTTCAATTTTAAGGTTTGGGTTCTCTTTTTTATTATAGCAAATATTAAGAGTATGAGCTTTCAATTGACCAGATGTAAATTTTTGAATGCTTCTAATTTTCTCAATATCAATATTAGTTAAAATAGGATGATTAACTTCTAATAATTTTTGCTTTTCACCAGATTTGGGATCTAACAAGTTTGGTCTTGGTCCTATAAAGCTAAGTAATGACATAACTAATTCTTCACGTATAGGGTCAATCGGTGGATTAGTAACTTGTGCAAAAGTTTGAAAAAAATAATCATAAAGTAATCTATTTTTATCAGAAAGTGCAGCTAAAGGAATATCTCTTCCCATTGAACCTATAGGGTCTTGACCATCTTTTATCATTGGTTCTAAGAAAAACTTTAAGTCTTCTTTATTATAACCATGAGCTTGCTGAAGATCTAAAAGTGTTTCATTATCTGGTGTCTGAAAATTAGTTTCAAATTTGAAAGATGATAGGGAAACCTTAGAAGTATTTATCCAATCTTGATAAGGGTTAGCATTAACCAAATCATTTTTAAGTTCTTCATCTGATATTATTCTTTTTTGCTCTAAATCAACCAAAAGCATCTTCCCTGGCTGAAGTCTCCATTTTTTTACTATTTTACTCTCAGGAATATCTTGAAGTACTCCAACCTCAGATGACATTATAACCAAATCATCATCAGTTACTATGTACCTTGCAGGTCTTAGACCATTTCTGTCTAAAGTAGCTGCAATTTGAACACCGTCTGTGAAAGCCATTGCTGCTGGACCATCCCAAGGCTCCATAAGTGCTGAATAATATTCATAAAAAGACCTTCTTTGTGGATCCATTAATGCGTTATCTTTCCACGCTTCAGGTATCATTAGCATCATGGCATGTGGTAGAGAGTATCCAGACATTACAAGCAATTCTAGAGCATTATCAAAAGTTGCAGAATCTGAAGGTGATTTTTCAATAATAGGCCATAATTTATTAAGATCATTTTTTAATAAATCAGAAACCATACTATATCGTCTAGCGTTCAACCAATTTGAATTACCTCTTACAGTATTAATTTCTCCATTATGACATAAATATCTAAATGGCTGAGCCAGTCTCCATGATGGAAAGGTATTAGTAGAAAATCTTTGATGAAATAAAGCAATTGCAGACTTAAAATTGTGATTTTGAAAATCTAGGTAAAATTTTGATAAATTAGGAGCTAAAACCATACCTTTAAAAATAATTGTTCTTGTAGATAGTGATACAATATAAAAATCGTCCCAATCATCGTCAGTTTTAGCTAAAAGATGGAGGCTTTGTTTTCTTATAACATAAAGTTTTCTTGCAAACTCACTTTCAGACAAAACGGTATTACCCATTTTAACAAAAAATTGTTTAATTATCGGGGCGTTATCCTTAACTGTTTCACCTAAAACATTAGAATCCACAGGAACGTCTCTCCATGTTATTAATTCTTGGTTTTCGTTTCTGATAGCAGTTTCAATAGAATCAATGGCTAGTTTAGCTCTTTGAGGATTAGAAGGTAAAAAAACCATACCTACTCCAAAATGACCAACTTCCGGTAGCATAATTTTGGAGTTCTCAAACTCTTTTCTAAAAAATTCATCTGGTATTTGTATTAAAATCCCAGCACCATCACCTGCCAGCGGATCAGCGCCTACCGCACCCCTGTGATCTAAATTATGAACAATTTCAAGGGCTTGGTGCACTATTTCATGTTTCGGCTCATTATTTATATTAGCTATAAAACCAAAACCACAATTCTCATGTTCATTTTGAGGGTCATAGAGTCCATACTCTGTAGGAAAACCGTTTTTGCTAATTTCATATCCAGACATGTACTAAACCCTAAGTAAAAATTTCTTCTTTGATTTTGTTCAACAACCTTTTCACCCCAGTCAATGAGGAAATGGACATTAGTCAATTAAATTATAATTGTAAAACAAATCACCATATATCAGAAATGCAAAAATTGCATTTCAAAAATGATTAACAAATTAATTAATAACTTCGGCTTCTTTCAACATAAAATCTTTGAAAGCTTTAATTCTAGAGTCATTTCTTAGTTCATAATTAAAACATAATGATATTGACATCTTAGGGCCTTCTAGTTGAGATAAAATTTCTGTTAGCTCAATCATTTCAAATTCCATCCAATCAGGTAACGATGCAATACCCATCCCAACTTCAGTAGCTTTTGCTATACCATAAATACTAGAAACCTCCAGGATAGGTTTGCGAGGCCTTTTATTATCTTTACCAATTGTAAGCAACCAATTTAATCTATGTCTATCAATCGGAGGCTGTGCATCTTCACCATAAGAAATAATTTTATGATAATCTAAATCATTGGTTGTTTTGGGAAAACCGTTTTCTTTAATATAATCTTTTGATGCAAAAATTTTATATCTACAATCTGCCAGTTTAATTTGCACATCATCTTGTGAAAAACTTGGAGTCATTCTTACTTCTATGTCTGAGTTGAAGTTTGTAACTCTGGGCTCTGAATCCCTTAAACTAAGAGCCACGGAAATATCAGGATAAACTGATTTAAATTTTGACATTCTTGGCGCAACCCATAATGCACCAAATGCATTTGTTGCTGTCACATTTAATCTTCCTGAAGGGACATCCATATCTTCAAGAAGTTGGTTATGAGTTTTACTAATGTCAGAGGCCAGAACTTGAACAGAAGAAAACAATCGCATTCCGGCTTTCGTTAAAGTTATTCCATCAGAATTTCTTAAGAAGAGCTTTATACCTAATTCATGTTCAAGAGATTTCATCTGCCTACTTAATGCTGATTGACTCATCTGTAGGATATAAGATGCCTCTGTAATATTTCGCGTTTGCGCAACAATATTAAATAATCTTAACCTATCCCATTTCATAATAAACACCTTATTAAGAAATAGTTGAAATCACTAATAAACATCTAATAAATACCTTTTTTCTTTTTTTAAATTCTTTATGTACAAAATACTCTTATCCTCGCTACAATTAAGTTGTTCTTGAATGATTTTTTGTAAAATTGAATTTACATCTTTAGCCATATTAATGGCATCACCGCATACATATAAATAGGCTCCTTCTTTAATCCATTTAAAAAACTCAGACTTCACTTCATATATTTTATCTTGAACATATATTTTTTTTTCCTGATCTCTAGAAAAGGCAATATCTAGTTTATCAAGAACCTTATTGTCTTGAAAATAAATTAACTCATTTTCATAAATATGATCAGTTTTTCTAAATTGAGCACCATAGAACAACCAGTTTTTACCATGACTTTTCAATTGTGTTCTTTCTTGTAAAAAGGCAATGAAAGGGGCTATTCCAGTACCTGGGCCAATCATAATAATTGGTTTGTCATGGTCTACTGGAAGTCTAAAATTTCTGTTAGGTATTAAAAAGACCTTAATTCTTGTACCTTGATAACAATTATCAGCTAAAAAAGTTGAACAAACACCACCATATTTTTGGGAACTCTTTTCCCATCTTTGCGTTGATACAGTTAAATGCACTTCTTTTGGATACTTTAATAAACTAGATGAAATAGAGTAGGCTCTATGTTGAAGTGGCTTTAATAGTGATAAAAAAATTTTTAAATCAATATTAAATTTACTATCCAGATTTAAAAAATCTAAAACACTCTTACCGTATTTGAATTGAGACAATAATGTTTTGTCTTGATTTTTTATAATTTTATTGAGTTCTGTATGATGAATGTTTTCATTGATGTATGCAATAAACCTATTTGTCGGAGATAAAATTTCGAATTGTGACTCTAGTAATTCAAAAATTGTTTTGTCATAACCTTCAACAATATTTAATGGACTATAGCCTAATCTAATAATTATATCCGTAACTAGTTGATGATTGTTTAGTGGAATAACTCCTAAGCTATCACCAGGGTTATATTTTATTTTGCTATCACCTAAAGAAATTTTATAATGCATTATCTCTTTATTAGAGTTTTTTCCTGATAAAAGTTTAGCCGAAATAATTTCTGCTAAATATGGGTTTTGTTTATTCCAAATCATTTAAACACAACTCAATTATTGACCCTTGAATTTCTCTTAAATTTTATTATAGCTTTTAATCATTTATAAACATAATAATATGTTATTTTAACTTTTGAGCATAAAATGGCGCTAGAAGTAATTATAATATTATCAATAATCCAAGGTTTTACAGAATTCCTTCCTATATCCTCAAGTGCTCATCTAGTATTTCTATCTGAAATATTTGGAGATTTTATATCAAAGAGAAATTTTGATGTTTCTCTTCATTTTGGATCCTTATTAGCCGTTATCATTTATTTAAGAAAAGAAATATTAGAAATCATTTTAGATTTAATTTTTTATAAAAAGAGAGATAAAGATAGTTTCAAAATTTTAATAAACTTAATAATTAGTACATTACCTATTGTATGTGTCGGGTTTTTAATTCATTTATACGATTTTGATATAATACGTAGTTTAGAAATTATTGGTTGGTCAACATTAGTTTTTGGAATTATTTTAGGAATAGCAGACAAAAATCTTAAAATTATTAAAATTTTAAAAAATCTTAAACCAAGGGAGGCTTTTCTTCTTGGTATAGCTCAAACCCTTGCTTTGATTCCAGGTACAAGTCGATCAGGTATTGTAATAACGGCAGGCTTGTTTATGGGTTACAGTCGATATGAAGCTTCAAAATATTCTTTATTATTATCAATTCCAGTTATTTTAGCTGCAACAACATTGGAAAGTTTATCTCTATACAGCGACAAGGGCTCATTATTCAGTCATGAAATGTTTTTAGGAATTGTAATTAGTTTTATAACTGCACTAATAACAATAAAATTATTTATGAAATGGATAAATAATGCATCTTTAAAAATATTTGTAATTTACAGAATAATTCTTGGAATTATTATTTTAGTATATGCTTATAATTAATTTTGATAAATTTTTATTAATTCATCTTTTAAATCTTTTGGCTTCACTCCTAAATCTTCGATGCCAGGTAAATTATTAATTAAAATATTATCATTTTCTAATAGTATCATTTGGTCCACAGTAAAAGGTGGTCTTGGCAATTTCTGTAAAAAAAATGCTGGGATTTTCATTAATTTAGAGTTTAGTGGTAAAAAAATTCTTTTTATATTTTTTACTTCTAACAACATTTTCAAAAGTTCTTCAAAACTATAAGTTGAACGGCCACCTAATTCATATAATGCATTTTTTTTTCTTTTTCCTATCAGTAAATTTATAATGCCAGTTGCTACGTCAATTACAGATATAGGTTGAAATTTTGTTGATCTAGAGATTAAGGGTAATACAGGACTTATAGAAGCCATTTGTGAAAACTGCCCAAAAAAATTATCTCCATGTCCAAATAATAGTGATGGCCTTAGTATTTTAGCATTAGGAAAATTTTCTAACAACCTTCTCTCTCCAGAAGCTTTGCTTGATGAGTATTTACTTTTTGAATTTTCAGACACTCCCAATGCAGATATATGAATTAAGTTTCTAACGTTATGCTTTGAAGACATTTTTCCCAAAATAGCTGGTAAATCAGAATGAACTCTATAAAAATCTCCCCTTTTGTTCTCATATAAAATTCCACACAAGTTTATAACGGCTTCTACTTTTAAAAAATGATTTTCTATAGACTGAATGTTATCTAAACTCCAGCCAACTATTTTAAGATTATTTTTGGGAATGTATTTGAGAATTTTTTTTTCTAAAGTTTTTTTCTGACTGAAAACAATGATTTCAAAATCAAATTCACCAAGCATATTAATAAGGTTTTTTCCAAGAAATCCACTTCCACCAAAAATTAAAATTTTTTTATTTTTATTTTCTCTCAAAATACTTACCTTTAACTACCTGAAGATATATGTTAATTATAATTAATATATTTATCTAATATTTTAAAGTTGAATCAGTAGCTAATTAAAATGACATATTATTTGTATAAAGACGACATACCTTCTGAAATTCAATTTGGAGATATAGTTGCTATAGATACTGAAACCATGGGTCTTAATTTAAATAGAGATCGTTTGTGCCTAATTCAACTATCTAACGGTGATGGGGATGCTCATTTAGTTCAAATTTCTCCCCAAGCTCTTGCCGATGAAAACAGCTTTGTAAATTTAAAAAAAATATTTAAAAATCCTAATTCAACTAAATTATTTCATTTTGCTAGGTTTGATATAGCGGTAATTGAAAAAAATATATGCTTATTAGATGGGCCAATGTATTGTACTAAAATAGCATCTAAATTATCACGCACTTTTGGTGCTCGACATGGCCTTGCTGATTTATGTAGAGATCTTTTAGACATAGAATTAGATAAATACAATCAAACATCTGACTGGGGAACTCCAGATTTATGTGAATCCCAACTCGCTTATGCTGCCTCAGATGTATTATACTTACACAGGTTAAAAGAAGAATTAGATATAATTCTTAAACGTGAAAAAAGACAAAAAATTGCACTTCAATGTTTTAATTTTTTAAAAACTAGATGCCAGTTAGATATTATAGGTTTTGATAATTTAGATATTTTTTCGCATTGATTAACATCAATTAAATTTTTGAATTTCAAACATGAAAACAATTAATACCAAATTTATTTTTGCTTTTTTAATAACAATTTTGATTTTAGTTTTTGTTATAA
Source organism: uncultured Alphaproteobacteria bacterium (assembly GCA_937142855.1). Taxonomy (GTDB): domain Bacteria; phylum Pseudomonadota; class Alphaproteobacteria; order Puniceispirillales; family Marisalimonadaceae; genus Marisalimonas. The sequence goes on from CAKZQZ010000121.1 coordinate 37,911, forward strand.
GCAGCTTTATTAACACAATGGAATCTAAACCAGCTAAAATTCAAAATAATAATATTAAAGAAGATGCTAAAAAAATAGTTGGTGTTGAAATACGACAACAAAATAAAAAAGGCACGAAATTTTTAATTGTTGCCGATACACTTGAAGAAACAAAATCAGAACTTAATAAAGTTATTCTAGAAAACTCCTTCACGACTATTGATCAAAAAGGAATTTTAACTAAAATTAAGGCTGGACACGCTGTTATTACAAATAATTATGAGAACTTTGATTTCTCAGATAAAGTTTTAATTACAAAAAAAAGTAGAGATTTTACTTTGAGAACCAAAACACTTACTGGAACATTTAAAAAGGGGAATTATCAAACTAATGACAAAGTTGATATTGTTTCAGGTAATATATCTATAAAAGGAAATGGATTAACAGTTAGAAATAATGGGGAATACATAAAAGTTAAAGGAAAGGCTTTTCTTGAAATGCTTTTATCAAACGCAAGAAAATGATTAAAAAAATTTTTGTTTTAATTTTTCTATCTTTATTTTCTTTTTCATCTAATGGGTTTGCAGAAAAACAAAATGATAAAAACAGTTCTGAACTCACTGTTGAAGCTGATGATTCTATAGAGTGGTTTGAAAAAGAAAAATATTATGTTGCAAAAGGAAATGTGATTTTAAAAAAAGATGGTTTTACATTGAATGCTAATTTTGTACAGGCTTATTACGAAATTAAAGATGGTGAGAATGTATTAAACAAAATATTAGCTAAAGATAATGTCACTCTGACAAAAGAAAAGACTAAGGCTACAGGTCAATTAATGACATATAATTTAAATAATAAAATTGCTATTTTATCTGGACCATTTCAAACACTTACATCACAATCTGGATATGTTGAGTCTAACGAAATCATTAAATTTAATGATTTAAAAAATAAAGCTGAGGCTGAAGGAAAGGTCAAAGTTATTTTGTCTAACAAGACCGTTATTCGTGCAGACAAAATCAATGCAGATTTAAACCAGAAAGATAAATCTATCGAATATGCTATTGCCAGAGGAAATGTTTTTATAGAAAACAAAATTAAAGGTAATAAATCTAAAGCAAATTTAGGTATATATAATTCATCCGATGAAATTATAAAGTTATCTGGAAATGTAACGCTAACTAATATGGACTCGACTATTAGCGGTTCTAAAGGTGAAACTAATTTAAAAACTGGCATAAGTACTATAATTAGCGATCCTAATAATAAACAAAGAGTAAAAGGTGTTTTTTCTCCAAGAAAAAAGTCAAAAAATGGAGGTAAAACTGAATAATTTTGAAGAAGAACTGATTGTGCAAAAAAGTTTTAATTTAGACACTCATTTTCCAACTCATAGTTTGAAAGTAAAATCAATTTCTAAAATTTATGAAAAAAGAAAAGTTGTAAACAATGTATCATTAGAACTGAAGCGAGGAGAAGCAATTGGTCTATTGGGTCCAAATGGTGCTGGAAAAACAACATGCTTTTATATGATAGCAGGTCTTATAGATTGTGACTCAGGTGATATTTACTTGAACCAACATCGTATTAATCATCTTCCTATGCATTTAAGAGCTAGAAATGGTATTGGCTATTTGCCTCAAGAATCATCTATATTTAGAGGATTAACTGTTGAAAAAAATATTTTATCGGTATTAGAAATACAAAATTATACCGGGAACAAAAAAAATCAAAGGTTAGATGAATTATTAAACGAATTTAATCTTAGTAAAATCAGAAACTCTTATGGAGCAACTCTTTCCGGAGGCGAAAGAAGAAGAACTGAAATAGCTAGAGCTTTAGCTTCAAACCCCAACTATATACTTCTAGATGAACCTCTAGCGGGGATAGATCCAATAGCTATTAATGATCTAAAAAATTTGATACAGCAATTAAAAAATAAAAATATAGGTGTGCTTATAACTGACCATAATGTTAGAGAAACATTAGGGATTGTTGATAAAGCGTATATTCTCTTTGACGGCTCTGTTATAATGTCTGGAAGCCCTGAAGAGATTAAAGCAGACGAAAGAGTAAGAGAAGTATACTTAGGAAATAATTTTTGAATTAAATTTATTTATTATAAGCTTGACGGATGCAATAGTTACCATTATTACACTCGCAGTTTATTAATTCATAAAATTTTAGGATATTTCATGAACATTAATGAGATGTTAAATGACAATTCATTTCTAGTTGGCTTTGAAGCAACAAGTAAGAAGCATATACTTAATGAGCTTTGCAAATTAGCTAATAAAAATTTTAATGTAGATGAAAGAGTTTTATTAGAAAATTTGACGAAAAGAGAAAAACTAGGATCTACAGCTGTTGGAAACGGTATAGCTATTCCTCATGCCAATGTGTTTAACATTGAAAAACCAAAAGTATTAGTAGCTACTTTATCAAAAGGGCTAGACTTTTATGCTATTGATGAGCAACCTGTGGATGTTATATTTTTACTACTAGCACCAAATGAAAATTCATCAGAACATTTACAAGCCCTTGCTTTAATTTCTCGATTGTTAAGGAATAATGAGCTTACTAACAAGCTCAGGGGTTGTAAAAATGCTGAAAGTGCAATGATGGTATTAACACAAACTGATAGTGAACAAGCCGCCTAACATTAAGAATTAACCTGATTTAATATTAGCTTTTTATCAACAAAATTTATAATTGAATTTATAGCTTCACACGCGATGTCATTAAAACATTCATCTGTCCAGCAAAGAGCATGTGGTGTAAGAATAACATTCTTATGATTTAGCAACTTACTTGTATTAGCAAGTGGTTCAACCTCAGTAACATCTAAGCCTGCTCCAGCAATTATTTTTTTTTCTAAAGCATATTCCAAATCCTTCTCATTTATAACTGGGCCCCTAGATAGATTTAATATATACCCACTATTTTTCATGCTAGAAAAAAAGTTTGAGTTTATCATCCCTCGAGTAGATTCGTCTAAGTTACACAAAATGGCGATAAAATCACTCTTTTTGGCAAGCTCTATTAATTCTGACTTTTGGGCACCTTTTTTATGAATTTGTTCTTTAGATAAAAATGGATCATAAGCTAAAATATTTTTAAAAAAGGGTTTAGACAATTTAATAGTTTCAGTACCAATACTACCTGCACCAACAACGCCTAACGTTTTGTTTGCTAAACCAACCCCCATATGATTTGTTCGTTCATTCCATCTACCACTTCTAACTAAATCATCTTTAATTATTAATTTACCAGCAATTGTAAAAAGCATAGTTAAAGTAGCAACGGCAACAGGTCTCCTTACTGCATTAGGTGTATTAGTAACAATAATATTTTTTTGTTTCATAGCATCTATATCAACAGAATCATAACCCACCCCAAATCTAGCAATAATTTTTAATTTACAACTATCATTAGATACTGAATTAGCAGTTGCTTTAGGAAGATTTAACAAAATAGCATCAAATTTGGACGTCATTTCAGGAGTTATCTCCGATATTGATTTATCCATCCAAGAAACATTTATATCAGATCTTTTTTTTAAAATATTTAGAGGAGCTTCGCCAAAGCATGGCTTATTTTCACTATTCAATAAATCACCTGAAATTCCAACTTCAAACATAACCAAAGCCCCTTTTATAATTAATTTATAATTTGAGATATTGAGCGTGATAAGATATTCATTTCAGTTCCAACTGCTATCATATTAAAACCTAGTTCAGAATACATTTCAAGCTCGTCATTATTATTGACCATTATACCTAAGCTTTTTTTATTTATCTTTCCTGCATCTACAACCCTTTTAATGGCATCAAGATAAATTGAAGAAGTAAAATCACCAGGAATACCAAGAAAATTTGTAAGATCAAAATGACCTACCCACAAACAATCCACTCCATCAATAGCCGCTATTAATTCTACATTTTCTAATCCATATTTAGTTTCAATCTGAATAATATTGATTAATTCATCATTTGCTTTTTTTATGTATTTGAGAGGATTTTGATTATTATAATTATCATGTGCAAATCCAAAACCAGCTCCTCTAATTCCCTCAGGAGGATATTTAGATGATTTTACTACCTTCATAGCCTCTTCAGCAGTGTTAACCATTGGAGCCATAATTCCTGAAGCCCCTAAATCTAATGCTCTAGCAACATAATTATAGCTTACTTCTGGTATTCTAATTAAAGGTGATATTTGGTTGGAATTACTAATTGTTGCGAGAACTTTAAATTGCTCTAACGATAATCCACCGTGTTCCATATCAAAAATTATAAACTCACAACCTGCATTTTTTAAAATAATAGGAATACCAGGGCTAAAAAATTCAAAGATCATAGCTCCACGTAATTTATCTAACGAAGTAACTCTATTTCTTAAATGCATGAATATCTCCTATAAATTTATTTCTTAATAACCTAACTTTTTGTCAACCATATTAGGAGGTGACTTACCTTCATTAATACATTTAATGGCATTAGCGATTTGTTTGGCTGCTGTTTGAGGGTTAGTTTCAGCAGCTACATGAGGCCAAATTCTAATATTTTCTTGCTTCCAAAATATGTGATTTTGTGGTAAAGGTTCTTGCTTATAAACATCTAAAATTGCATTTGATATATGGCCAGTTTTACAACTTTCTAATAAATCTTCCTCAACCACATGATCTCCTCTTCCAGCATTAATAAAGCAAGAATTTTTTTTCATTAATGAAAAAGTTTCTTTATTGAAAATACCGTTAGTTGACTTAGTTAAAGGTAATAGACAGACATGAATGTTACAACTTTTTAGCATCTTCACAAATCCATCATGGCCATGATTACATAATATGTTTTGAATATTCTTTTTTGTTCTACTCCACCCTTCTACATTAAAACCTAAATTATAAAGATCTTTTAAAACAACATTCCCTATTTCGCCGATCCCATAAATTGCTATTTTAGGAGATAAAAAATCAATTTCTTTTCTAGCTTTGTATATTTTAGATTTTTCTTGTCCGTAGTAGCCATAAATGTCTCTGGTATAACTCAAAATAGAAAGAAGAACCCAATGACTCATGGTCTTTGCCATGAAAGGATCAACAATTCTTACAACTGGGATGTTTTCAGGAACTAAGTCATTTTTTAAAATATGGTCAACCCCTTGACCAAGTGAGATTAGCCCCTTTAATTTTTTTAAATATTTTATTCTCTCAAGAGGAGCTTTCCATAAAAGAGCCGTTGTTGCTTTTTCTGCTTCCTTAGACAGCAAGGAAACTAACTTTATACTAGGATCATAAAAATTAAGTCTTTCTTGCCAATCTTGCTGAAGTTCCGATGAGGCATTTTGACTATAAAAAGCAACAATGGTCATTGTAAATCCAATCACTCGTTCATTATAATGAACATTAAAAATTAATTTTGTAATAATAGAAGCATGAAAACCTATAAAAAAGAATTTCATGATAAAAAAACAAATAATTGGTGGAGCTAAGGGGGCTCGAACCCCTGACCTCTACACTGCCAGTGTAGCGCTCTCCCAGCTGAGCTATAGCCCCAATATTAATTATTGTTTTGTATCCTCAATTTCTTCATTCTCATCTTCGTCATTTAGATCATCATCATCAATAAAAGAAACATTGTCATCAATATCTATTTCTTCAGAATCATCATCTTGATCATTCTTACCAATTTCAATTAAAGGATCATCATCACTTACAACCTCATCATCAGATTCAATTTCGATTTCATCGATATCTGAAATATCCTCCGAAATTTTAGAGGTATCTTCCACTACAGCTTTTGTTGATAAACTTTTGCCTTTGCGGGATCTTAAATATGCATCCGGGTCAAATTCAGCTCCACAAGAAGGACAAATTATTGGAGAATTTTTAAAATCATAATACTTTGTTCCACAAGATGGACAAATTCTCTTTTTACCCCATTCCGGTTTTGCCATATTTTTCTCCTTAATTAATAAACCCAATAATGGGATTAGACTTAAAACAAACAATCTGTCAAAAGTTTTTTTAAAATTATGTTAACTTTTTGTAAATAAAATATATATATATTCCTTATTTAATTATGAGCTGCCTTATAAATGTATTCAATATCATCTGAAAATACTCCAAAATTAAGCGGTGAAATTTTAGTGCCAGGAGATAAATCTATTTCCCACAGAGCGCTTATCTTAGGCTCAATGGTGAATGGACGAATAGAAATCAAAAATTTATTAGAAAGTGAAGACGTAATAGCTACAGCTAATGCGCTCAAAACTCTTGGGGTTACAATTAAAAAGTTTAAAAACAAATGGGAAATTTGTGGTCAAGGAATAGGTAGTTTCTCTGGATCCAATTACTTACTTAATATGGGAAATTCTGGTACTGCAGCCAGGTTGTTAATGGGAGTTGTTGCTGGCTCTGATGTTGAAGCCACTTTTACAGGCGATGAATCATTATCCAAAAGGCCTATGAGAAGGGTAATTTTACCATTATTAAAGACTGGCGCAATGTTCAAAGAGCCTGATAAAGACACTCTTCCTATTACCTTAAGAGGTAATAAAATACCTTTACCTTTAACCTATCAAAGCCCTGTATCGTCTGCTCAAATAAAATCTTGTATTTTACTATCAGGATTATCTTCATTAGGAAAAACAACAGTTATAGAACCATCTTTATCACGAGATCATACGGAACGGATGTTAAAGTTTCTAGGAGCTAACGTAGAAACAACTCAGTTGCAGGATATGTCATGGAAGATTTCTGTTCAAGGATTGCCAGAACTTAAGCCGTTAAACATAAATGTCCCATCTGATCCTTCTAGTGCAGCTTTTCCAATTGTATCAGCTATAATCACTCCAAATAGTAAAATAAAAGTTAAAAATATTTGTGTTAACAAGTTGCGAATGGGGTTATTTGAAACTCTAGTTGAAATGGGCGCAAATATTGAGGTATCAAATAAACGAGAAATAAATGGAGAATTGATTGCTGATATTTCTTCAAGTTCAAGTGATTTAAAAGGTGTTAAGGTTCCAAAATCAAGAGTTCCATCTATGATTGATGAATTCCCTATTCTATCAATAGCAGCAGCTAAGGCCTCAGGCAATACAGTAATGGAAGGTGTTGAAGAACTCCGATATAAAGAAACGGATAGGATAAAGGCTATATGTGACGGCTTACAAAAGTCTGGTGTGGAAACGATTGATGATAAAGATACAATGGTTGTAAAAGGTATGGGGAGCAATAAATTTATAGAAGGAGGTGTGGAAATACATTCAAAACTGGATCATAGAATAGCCATGTCATTTTTATCACTTGGTTTAACCTCAAAAAAACCAATAATTGTGAATGATACAGAAACGATAAACTCTTCATTTCCTAATTTTTTAGGTGTAATGAATGAATTGGGTGCAAGATTAAAATATGTTAATTAGTAAAAAGTATAATTTTCATTATGATTGAGATTGCCATAGATGGAACATCCGCTTCTGGCAAAGGGACCTTAGCCAAAAAATTATCTGAAAAATACTCTATTCCACATTTAGACACTGGATTAATGTATAGAAAGGTAGCTAGCGAGATCCTAAAAGATAAAGGGAATAATCTTAAAAATATTTTAGAATTAAGTTGTAAAATAGCCAGAACATTAAATTTTGAAAACTTACAAAACAAAGAGTTAAGAACTGAAGACACTGCTAAAATTGCTTCTGAAATAGCTGTTTTTCCTTCGTTAAGAGAAATACTTAATCTCAAACAATTAGAGTTTGTTAATAAAAGTAATGAACAGTTTGGTGGATGTGTTCTTGATGGAAGAGATATTGGAACAAAAATTCTTCCCAATGCAAGCTTTAAGTTTTTTATTGACGCATCTATTGAAATACGGGCTAAAAGAAGGCTATTAGAAAAAAATATAACTTTCTTGCATGAAAATGATGAAAAGTGTATGTTGCAAAACTTAATAAAAAATATGGTTGAAAGAGATAACATTGATAAAAGCAGACCTGAAGCCCCTATGGTAGCCGCAAAAGACGCTTATATCATTGATACTACTGCAATTAATGCAGATGAATTATTATCAATAGCAACTAACATAATCGAAGGAAATTTAACAAAAAACTAAAAAAAATGGGATTTTTTAGTTTAATTTTAACATATAACCCGCTGAAAATTTTTTAAAATTAATTATAATTTGTAGAAATTTCTACTTTTCCATAATTATAAACTAGCGCAAGCAAATTTTGCTTAAAGATACATAGGAGATAATATTGTCACAAGCTGATATAACAAACACCCAACCAAAAGAGAGTTTCGCAGAATTATTAGATCAAAGCTTTCAGGAAATGACAAGCATTGAAGGTTCTGTAGTAACAGGAACAGTTCTATCTATAGAAAAAGATATGATCTTAATTGATGTTGGGCTTAAGTCAGAGGGACGAGTTCCTATTAGAGAATTTGGAAATGATGAAGATGAAATAAAGATTAAAGCTGGTGACAATGTTGAAGTGTTTATTGAAAGATTAGAAGATGCTAATGGACAAGCAATTCTTAGCAGAGAGAAAGCTAGAAGAGAAGAATCTTGGGTTAATTTAGAAAAAGCACTTGAAAAACAACAAAGAGTAAATGGCGTTATATTTGGAAAAGTTAAAGGTGGATTTACAGTTGATCTTGAAGGTGCAACTGCTTTCCTGCCAGGAAGTCAAGTGGATATTCGACCCATTAAAGATTTAAGTGTGCTAATGGGAACACCTCAACCATTTCAAATATTAAAAATGGATAGAAGGAGAGGTAACATTGTAGTCTCCAGAAGGGCTGTTTTGGAAGATAGCAGAGCTGAAGCCAGAACTGAACTAGTTGCAAATCTTGAAGAAGGACAAGTCTTACAAGGCGTAATTAAAAACATAACAGATTACGGTGCCTTTGTGGATTTAGGTGGTGTTGATGGATTGTTGCATGTAACAGACATATCTTGGAAAAGGATTAATCATCCTTCTGAAGCCTTGCAGATAGGTGAGTCAGTACAAGTAAAAGTTATTAAATTTAATGACGAAACACAAAGAATATCTCTAGGTATTAAACAGTTGACAGAAGATCCATGGTTAAAGGTATTTGAAAGATTTCCAATAGGATCCAAAATGTCAGGGGTAGTTACTAACATTACTGATTATGGTTCTTTTGTTGAATTAGAGGATGGTATAGAGGGTCTTGTTCATGTGTCTGAAATGAGCTGGACCAAGAAAAATGTCCATCCTGGAAAAATTGTCTCTACATCAGAAAAAGTAGAAGTTATGATTTTAGAAATTGATGTTCAAAAAAGAAGAATATCACTTGGAATTAAGCAATGCATAGACAACCCATGGGAAAAATATAAAACAGAAAATAAAATTGGTGATACTATAGAAGGTGAAATTAGGAACATAACTGAATTCGGTTTATTTGTTGCTTTATCAGAAGATATTGATGGATTGGTCCATTTATCCGACATAAGTTGGGATGGTAATGGTGATGAACTAATCAAGGATTTCACAAAAGGTACAAGCGTAAAAGCTAAAATTTTAGATATTGATATTGAAAAAGAAAGAATATCACTTGGAATTAAGCAATTAACAGAAGATTTAACTTCAACAGAGTTAGGTAATCTCTCTAAAGGTTCAATTGTTACTTGTACCGTGTCTGTCATTTCAGATAAAGGTTTGGATGTCAGTGTAGGTGATAACATTAGTGGCTTTATCAAGAGAAATGACTTAGCACGCGAAAGGTCTGACCAAAAGACTGAAAGATTTGGCGTTGGAGATAAAATAGATGCCATGGTTACAAATATCGATAAAAAATTAAGAAAAGTGTCTCTTTCCATAAAAGCCAAAGAAATTGAAGAAGAAAAGAAGGTTATGGAAGAATATGGGTCTTCTGATAGTGGTGCAAGCTTAGGTGATATTTTAGGAGCAGCACTTGCAAAAAAAGATGAAGATTCTTCTTCATAATCTAGGAGGTACAATTGAATAAGTCAGACCTGATATTAAAAATTTTAGAATCTGAACCAACTCTCTATAAAAAAGATGCTACTAAAATAGTCGATGTTTTTTTTGATACTATAAGCAAAGCTATCTCTAATGGTGAACGTGTTGAACTACGTGGTTTTGGTGTTTTTGATGTAAAACAAAGACAAGCAAGGATAGCTAGAAACCCCAAAAATGGAGAGGCAGTAGCTGTTCCTGCTAAAAAAGTTCCATTTTTTAGGATGGGAAAAAATATGAAAGACCGAATTAATAAAACAAATTCATAATTCTTTCTATGTCTAATTTTAAATCTATGACAAATTCGTTTGAAATAAAGATATGTGGAATTAATGATAAAAGCTCAATGGTAGAAGCAGTTAATTCTGAAGCCGATTATATCGGCTTTGTCTTTTACAATAACTCACCGAGAAACTTAACATTGTCTCTTGCAAAATCCTTAGTTGCTTTTAGAAATAAAAGGTCAAAAATAGTTGCTTTGACCGTTAATGCAAAAGATGAATTCATATCTGAAATAAAAGAGAATATATCGCCTGACTACTTTCAGTTGCATGGAGATGAACCCCCTGAAAGGTGTAAAGACGTTAAATTAAAATTTCAAACTTCAGTCATTAAAGGTTTAGGAATTAAAGATCAAAATGATCTAACAAAAAATACAAAAAGATACGAAAATATATGCGATATCCTGATATTAGATGCTCCATCTAGTAATTTACCTGGTGGAAACGGAAAAAAATTTGATTGGAATCTTTTAAAAGGTTATAGTTCTAAAACTAAATGGATGCTTGCTGGCGGATTGAACGTTTATAACGTAAATGATGCGATCAAATATACGAATGCTCCAGCAATAGATGTTTCGTCCGGAGTAGAAATATCTAAGGGAGTTAAAGACCCAAAATTAATTCGAAATTTTATATTAAAATGTAGAAACTTTAATGGATAGTTTATGTCAGAAATAAATTTTAATAGTTTAAAAACAGGCCCTGACGCTAATGGCAAATTTGGTATTCATGGTGGTCGGTTTGTTGCAGAAACTTTAATGCCTCTTATATTGGATGTTGAAAGCTCATACGAAAAAGCTATTAAGGATGATGCATTTATTAATGAATTAGAAAAGTACAGAAGAGATTATATAGGTAGACCTAGCCCATTATATTTAGCAGAAAGGCTAACTGAGCATTTTGGTGGAGCAAAAATTTATTTAAAAAGAGATGAGTTAAATCATACAGGTGCACACAAAATAAACAATGTCTTAGGTCAAATTTTATTGGCAAAAAGAATGGGCAAAAATAAAATAATTGCTGAAACAGGTGCTGGCCAACATGGAGTTGCTACGGCTACTGCTTGTGCCCTATTTGGATTTGAGTGTGAAGTATTTATGGGTGCTTTGGATATAGAAAGACAAAAGCCAAATGTTCAAAGAATGCAATTATTGGGCGCAAAAATCTACCCCGTAACATCTGGAACAGGAACATTAAAAGACGCTATGAATGATGCGCTAAGATATTGGGTGTCAAATGCAAACACTCACTTCTATATTATTGGTACTGCAGCAGGCCCGCACCCATACCCTAAAATGGTTAGAGACTTCCAATCCGTTATAGGCGAAGAAGCCAGAAAACAAATTCTAGAAAAAGAAAATCGTTTACCTAACGCCTTAGTCGCTTGTATAGGAGGTGGGTCAAACGCATTAGGATTGTTTCACCCTTTTCTTGATGATAAAGAAGTTGAAATTTTTGGCGTAGAAGCTGCTGGTAAAGGTATAGGAACAAAATTACATGCCGCTTCACTATCTGCTGGATCTCCTGGAATTTTACATGGCAATAGAACATATTTACTACAGGATAATGACGGCCAAATTATTGATGCACATTCAATTTCTGCTGGCCTTGATTACCCGGGCATTGGACCGGAACATTCTTGGTTGTATGACATAGGAAGAATTAAATATCTTTCAACAACCGACGAAGAAAGTTTGGCTGCGTTCGAACTTTGTAGTAGGTTAGAAGGAATTATTCCTGCCCTAGAACCTGCTCACGCATTACATATTACAGGCAAACTTGCCGCAGACAGAAAAGATCAAATAATAATTATGAATATGTGTGGCAGAGGAGATAAAGATCTTTCCTCAGTTTTACCATTAATTAACGAAAAAAAGTTAAAAAATGAACAGAATAAAAAATAAATTTGATCAACTAAAGAATTCAAATAAAAAAGCACTTGGAATTTTTCTAACAGCTGGTGATCCCGATTTTGAAACTTCACTAAATATAATAGAAAAATTGCCTGACAAAGGGGTAGATTTTATAGAAATTGGTATGCCTTTTTCTGATCCCATGGCAGATGGTCCATCTATACAACTATCTAGTCAAAGAGCTCTAAAATCAGGTATGAATATAAAAAAATGTTTTATGCTTGTAGAAAATTTTAGAAAAAAAAATTCAGATATACCTATTATTCTTATGGGTTACTTTAATCCTATTTATATTTTTGGTAAGACTAAATTTATCGATCAATGTAAGAAAAGTGGAGTTGATGGTTTAATAATTGTAGATTTACCTCCAGAAGAAGATGAAGAGCTATATATAGAAGCTGAAAACAAAAAGCTTAGTTGTATTAGATTAGTGACACCCACAACGCACAATACAAGATTAGCCAAAATTTTATCAAACGCTACAGGCTTCATTTATTATGTTTCTATTACTGGTATTACAGGAACCCAATCTCCTGAGACAGGCCATGTATCTAGTAACATTAAAAATGTTAAATCATTTAGTGATCTTCCAATTGTAGTCGGTTTTGGAATAAGATCTCCAAATCAAGCTTTATCAATGGCACAAATATCTGATGGTGTTGTCATTGGTTCTGCGGTCGTTGATTTAATCAAAGAATCCTTGGACGAAAACGGAAACAGCACTGAAATTACAGCCAATTCTTGTTTAGATTTTATTCATGAAGTATCAAAAGAAATGAAACATAATTAGGCCTTATTCTTTAATTATTTATGTAAAAGAAGGAATTTTAGATTGAATTGGATCAAAGAAACTGTACTCCCTAAATTCAAAGCATTTGTAAAGACAAAAGAGCCAGAAAAAGTTTTATGGATAAAATGTAAATCCTGCTCTCAAATGATTTTTCATAAAGAGTTTTATGAAAGCTTCAATGTTTGTAAAGCTTGTGATTTTCATGACCATTTATCAGCGAAAGAAAGAATAAACTTTATTTTTGATAAAAATTCTGTTGAAGAAGTAATATTACCTAAAGTCAAATCAGACCCACTAGATTTTAAAGATAAAAAAAAATATTCAGACAGACTAAAAGAAGCGCAAAATAAAACTAGTTTAGATGATGCTTTAGTTGTTAGTTATGGATTGATAAATGGGCAACCAGCAATTTTAGCATGTTTTGATTTTTCCTTTATGGCAGGGTCAATGGGAAGATATGTTGGAGATGGTTTAATTTTAGCTTCTAAAGAAGCCATTAAAAGAAAATGTTCATTAATAGTAGTACCTTCTTCAGGTGGTGCTAGAATGCAAGAGGGTATTTTTTCTTTAATGCAAATGCCTAGAAGCACCATTGCCATAAACAATGTTAAAAAAGCTAAGCTACCTTACATTGTATTACTTGCCAACCCAACCACAGGAGGGGTTACAGCTAGCTTTGCAATGCTTGGAGATGTTCATATTGCTGAACCAGGAGCAATTATTGGCTTTGCTGGTAGACGAGTAATTGAAGAAACTGTCAAAGAGAAACTTCCGGATGATTTCCAAACAGCTGAATATTTAAAATCACACGGGATGGTAGATATTGTTATTCCAAGATCTGAACAGAAATTAAAAATATCAAATTTATTAAGGTCTTTAACTCACTCTAGTAATTAATTTTTAATATTTTTTTTCATAAAGTTATGGTTTTAAAAAAAAAATTATCAAAGACTTTAGAAAGAATGTTTTCTTTACATCCTAAGTTAATTGATTTTGATCTTTCTAGATTAAAATTTTTAATGAATAAATTTGGTAACCCTGAAAATCAATTAAAAAACGTTATACATATTGCTGGCACTAATGGTAAAGGATCGACAGCATCTTTTCTTAAAGAAATTTTAGAAGCTCACGAACTAACAGTCAACGTCTACACTTCTCCACACTTGATAAATTTTAATGAAAGAATACGAATAAGAAATAAATTAATTTCTGATGAATTATTAATTAATATTTTAGAAAATATTGAACTTGAAAATAAGAATAAACCCATAACTTTTTTTGAAATAACAACTGCTGCTGCATTAATTGCCTTTCAAAAATATAAGAGTGATTTCAATATAATTGAAACTGGTTTAGGTGGCAGATTAGATGCTACCAATATAATTGATAAAAAAAGGCTTTGCATTATTACTAAGATTGGTTTCGATCATACAGAGTTTCTTGGTAAAAAAATTAAACAAATAGCATTCGAAAAATCTGGTATTCTTAGAGAAAACGTACCTGTAATTATAGCAAAACAAAAATATAAAAATGCCCTGGAAACAATACTCGATTCAGCTTCAAAAATTAATGCTAAGGTGATTAATATTGATAATATTTCTGCAAGTACAAAAATTGGATTAAATGGAAATCATCAATATGAGAACGCTACATCTGCTTATACTGCTGCAAAAGAATTATTACCATCTATAAGCTCCTTAAAAACTCAAGAGGCTTTTAAAAAAGTATCATGGCATGGTAGAATAGAAAAAGTAGAACGAGGTAAAATTGTTAAGGATAGGAAAAATCTAACAATTTTGGATGGTTCACATAATCAAGACGGTGCTTACGTTCTAAATCAATACTTGAATCAAACACCCTTATTAAAATGGAATTTAATTATTGGTATGTTAAATAACAGAGATATAGAGGCTTTTATAAATATATTTAAGCAGCACTTAAACAGAGCTTATGCTATAGCCATACCGAACATTGATAATTCTCATAAACCGAACGACATATCATTAAAATTAAATGCGCTAGGTATAGAAACACATCCTATGAAAAATTTAGAAGAAGCATTGAGATACTCAGATAAGAAAATGCCCCTTCTAATCACCGGGTCTTTATATCTAGCTGGACATGTTTTGAAATTTAATAATACTCAAATAGTTTAAATTGTCTCTTTTATCCATGTCTCAAGTGCAGATTTAGGTAGTGCACCCATTTTTTCAGATATTTTTTGTCCATCTTTAAAAATCATTAGTGCTGGAATACTTCTTATACTATAATTTTGAGAAATTGATGGATTTTCATCAACATTAATTTTGACTATTTTTAATTTACTAGCCATTTCATCTGACAACTCTTCAAGTGAAGGAGCAATGGCTTTACAAGGACCACACCATTCAGCCCAAAAATCAACTAACACAGGTTCTTTTGAATCTAAAACATCTGCTTTAAAATTTTGATCATTTGTTTTATTCGTTGCCATCCATTTATCTCCTATCTATTGACATTAAATTTTTTTTCCAACTTTTGAAGAAAACCATCTAAATCATCTAAAAAAGTTAATTTTTTACCATCACCTTTTTCTTCATATTCGTTTCTTAACGTGTCTAATTGATGATATGATTTTGGCAAAGTGTTCCACTTTTCATTATCGTAACTTAACACCTGTTTTGCAATAATTTTATGAATATATTCGTAGTCATCCTTTGGTAATATATAAGGTGCTTCTTCATAAATAACTCTATGCGCAAAATATTTGAATCTTTGATCACGAAATTGATTTGAAATATGGTATTTATCTTCCCAATTTGAGTTATGAAAGTCCAACATTTTGTTTTTATCATAGTTATCTGGGAATCCTCCAAAATATAAACTATCTTCAGGTAACATATCTAATTGAGATTTGGTAATTTGTTTTTCTTCATACTCTTCAAGAAAAATAGTATTAATTTTGTTACAAAAATCGGGATTATTTCGGATTAGCTCTGCTCTTAGATTAAGTGTCTCTAATCCTATTTCCTTATATGAAGGTATTTTTTCAAAGTGATATTTATCCATCAAGATTGGATTTTTATTATTTTTTATCTCCCTAATTATTTTGGGTCTATGCTTCATTTTAATTTTTAGTTCTTTAATAGACAAATCAAAATAATCAATTGGGTCATGCATCAAGTCAAAACATTGAGGGTAATTAAAATAATTTTTACATACATAAGTTACGACGTGTGAACTGTACTTACCAAAAAAATATTCATCTATACAAAAGATATTGTTTTTGAGAATAAAATTATCAACATCAATTTTACTACTGCCATTCAAACCAGCTTTCCAAACACTATTAGCTTTTTTTTGTATATTCTTAGTGAGTTCAATTGTGGCCTCAACATCACCCATAGCATCATGAGCATTGTGAACAATATTATTTAAGCGAGTTAAATTATCTAATTTAAAAACTTGATTACCCTTTTCGTTTAAACCAACCTGCAAAGAATCTGGATAATAAAATTTTGACGTTCTTGTAATACCAAGCACATCAGCTCTTTTATTACCGTTAAATTGGGTTATATACGGTTCAAATAGTAATTTAAAAAATGTTTTTCTTAAAAACTCTTCATCAAAATTAATTGTATTATAACCAATGAAAATTGCTGGAGACCACTTTTTAAATAAATATTGGATTTTTTTTATTAAATCATAGTGTGATAGGTTAACGTTATTTAACATATCTATAGAGGTATTATTTACTATGAGTGCACCTGGTTCAGGAACTATTCCAGGCCTTAATTTACATCTTTCTTCAAACCTTTCTATTTCATTAAATTCTTCATCAACTAAGATAGCTCCAACTTGAATTATTTGATCCCATGTTGAATTTCTTCCAGTAGTTTCAAGATCATAAAAAACAAATTTCATCATTTAATCCTTTTATTTACAACTGGATATTGTTTTAATTTTTCAATCCACCTTTGAGAACCTACTATAGAAATTTTTCTACTATTGGATAATCCATTTTGATTGTTTTTAATTGTTTCAAAATAAATATTTAACGGATCAAAATAGCTTATTTCAGAACTAAATTTAGGCCATTCTAATAAAATTATTTTTTTTTTAAGTCTTCAAAAACACCCATTTCTTCAACTTCATCAAAACTATTAATTCTATAAAAATCACAATGAAATAATTCATAATCAAATTGATATGGATAGGTTAATACAAGATTAAAAGTTGGGCTTGGTATTTCCTTTATTTTTGTAATTTTATTAATTATTGCCTTACACAAAAATGTTTTACCAACACCTACACTTCCATTTAATGTTACAACATCACCAGCATTTAAGGTCTTAGCCAAAAAAACGCCAAACCTTCTCATTTCAGTTTTAGAATTAATCATTATTTCTAAAAAAGTCTTCATTATGCTAATAGCGATAAGAATCAGATTTAAACGGGCCCTCTACTGGAACACCTATATAATCTGCCTGTTCATTTGATAATTTTGATAATGTTGCACCTACTTTATCTAAATGTAGTTTAGCAACTTTTTCGTCCAAATGCCTAGGTAAAGTATAAACTTGATTTTTATAATCCTGATATTTTTCCCAAACTTCTATCTGAGCAAGAACTTGATTTGTGAACGAAGCACTCATAACAAAACTAGGATGCCCAGTTGCACAACCTAAGTTGACTAATCTTCCTTTAGCTAAAACAATTAACCTTTTGCCATCTCCAAATTCCACCTCATCAACTTGAGGTTTAATTTCTGTCCATTTCATATTTTGTAGGGATTCAACTTGGATTTCAGAGTCAAAATGACCTATATTACAAACAATAGCTCTATCTTTCATATCACGCATATGATCAACTGTTATAACATCTTTATTGCCAGTAGCCGTTACAAAAATATCTCCTCTTGAACACGCCTCTTCCATAGAACAAACTTCATATCCCTCCATTGCTGCTTGTAAAGCACATATAGGATCAATTTCTGTTACAATTACTCTTGCTCCGCCTTGACGAAGGGATGCAGCAGATCCCTTGCCAACATCTCCAAACCCAGCAACTACTGCTATTTTACCAGACAACATAACATCTGTTGCCCTTCTTATACCATCAACTAAAGATTCTCTACAGCCGTACAAATTATCAAACTTTGATTTTGTAACTGAATCATTAACGTTAATGGCTGGGAATGGTAAATCACCTTTTTCTGCCATTTGATATAACCTAAGAACACCAGTAGTAGTCTCTTCTGTTACACCTTTGATACTATTTTGTACTTTAGTAAACCATCCTGGAGAACTTTTAAGTCTTGTAAGTATCTGAGCCTTTAATGCTTCTTCTTCTTCATTGGCTGGTGATGGAAGAACACTCTCTCCTTTTTCAGCTTTGGCTCCCAGAATAATATATAAAGTTGCATCACCACCATCATCAAGGATCATGTTCGCAACATTATCATCAGGCCAGGTGAAAATTTTATCTACATACTCCCAATATTCTTTTAGGGTCTCACCTTTTTTAGCAAACACAGGAATATTTTGCTTTGCAATAGCAGCAGCAGCATGATCTTGAGTAGAAAAGATATTACAACTTGCCCAACGTACACTTGCTCCAAGTGAGGTCAACGTTTCTATAAGAACCGCTGTTTGTATAGTCATGTGTAGACAGCCTGAAATTCTTGCTCCCTTTAATGGCTTACTGCTTCCAAACAAATCACGACATGCAATTAAACCAGGCATTTCAGTCTCAGCAATAGATATTTCTTTTCTGCCCCAATCAGCTAAATTCAAATCTGCTACTATATAATCACTCATAAAAAAAACCTTAAAAAGTTTATGTATAACATTGTAAAGTTAAATTGCAATTTTTGGTTTAATAAAAATTTATAATTTAATATTGTTAAACACTTTTAAAAACCACCTTAACAGTAGCTCCTAAACATTTACCATTTTTATTATATCTATTATATACTTCAATCTCTCCGCCATGCGCACTTATTATTTCTTTAGATATAGATAAACCTAATCCAGAATGACTTCCAAAGTTTTCATTTTGAGGTCTTTCGCTATAGAATCTATTAAAAACTTTATTTAATGCGGACTCGTGGAAGCCTGAACCATTATCCTCCACTAAAATAATTAAATTTTGATTTTTTTGTTCAATAATAATATTTATTATTTGATTAATTTTTGAAAAGGAAGCTGCGTTTTGTATAAGGTTATCAAAAACTTGAGCAATTTTATTTTCATCTCCCATAATACGCAAACTCTCATTTATTTTAGAAATTTGTAATTTGCAATTTATAGTAGAAGACCTAATGTCGATTAATGTTTCTAAAAGAGCTACAATATTAATTTCTTTCATCTCTATCCTGGATAGCTCAGCATCTAATCTTGAAGCTGCAGAAATATCGTTTATTAACCTATCAACTCTTTCAACATCATTTTGAATAACTTTAATTAATTTTTTTTGATCTTTAATATTTTTAATTTTACCAATTGTTTCTGACGCAGATCTAATAGATGTCATTGGATTTTTTAATTCATGTGCAATATCAGCTGCAAAATCAGCTATATGATCAATTCTATTTTGTAACTCGTTAGTCATTTTAAAAAATGATCTACCAAGGTCTCCTATCTCATCTCTTCTTGTCCTAAAAGCATCTAAATTAAATCTTTTTAGTTTTTGATCTTCAGAAATTTTATCTGCTTCATTTGCTAGTTTGACTATAGGAGAAGTTATTGAACGACCAAAATATATAGCCAAGGTAATTGTAGCTAGCAAAATAAGTCCAAATGCCTTAAATAACTCAGTTTCTAAATCTATTAATTCTTGTTCTATTTTTTCTCCTGAAACAGATAATAGAACCGCCCCCCTTACCATACGTATATTTTTAATTGGAATAGCTACTGATAAAAAAAGTTTACCTTGTTTATCTTGTCTTAACATTTTGAAACTTTTTCCTTTTAGGGCCATTATGACCTCTGGATTGTTATCAAAAGAAAAAACACTATCATCATTATATATTGGTACATTTAATGGGCGTGATATAAAATTTGAGAATAGAGAAACAAAACTATCAAAGTACTCTTTAAATAAAGAGTTTTTTTTAACTGAGGGCAAAGGGCTAACTTTTACAAATGGACTATACTTCATACTCGTTTTAGTGTCTGCTATCAAATTTCCGTAAATGTTGAAAACTCGAGCTCTTATATTCGATCCATAATCAACTTTTGGGATAAGGCTTTGTAAAGCAGGACTTGAAATTTGATTGTTTTGGATTAAACCATATTGACTTTCTGCTAGAGCTAATGCTTTTGTAAGTGTAATACCTTGTCTTTCTATTGCAGCAAACTCAGATTTAATAAGTATGTCTTGATATTTGTTAAAGTAAATTATTATAATTGGATATAATAAGACTGGTAATAAAATAATAAATAATATCCTTAGATTCAAAGGAAAATATAACTTGTTTAGATATGTTCTTAATATCTTCAATTTTATACGTCTCTATACCTATATCCGACACCATATAGGGTCTCAATAGAGTCAAACCCCTTATCAAAAACTCTAAATTTTCTTCTCATTCTTTTTATATGACTATCGATAGTTCTATCATCAACATATATAGTCTCACCGTATGCCGTATCTATTAATTGGTCTCTGTTTTTCACTAACCCAGGCCTTAAAGCTAATGAATGTAGTATTAAAAATTCAGTTACAGTTAGCCTTACCTCTTCGCCCTTCCATGTACATAAATGCTTATCAGGATCAAGAGATAAATGATTCCTTTGTATCATTTTAGAAGAGTGTGTTGTATCCGAAGAGCTTCTTCTCAATACAGCTCGTATTCTTTCAATTAATAATTTTTGAGAAAATGGCTTAGTTATATAGTCATCGGCTCCCATCCGAAGACCAAAAGCTTCATCAATTTCATCATCTTTACTAGTCAAAAATATTACTGGAACATTATTGGATATTCTTAATTCTTTAAGTAATTCCATTCCATCCATTTTAGGCATTTTTATATCTAAAACAGCTAAATCTGGTGAGTTTTTTTGCAGGGCAAAAAGACCTTGTTGACTATCACTATATGTTTCAACCACCCACCCTTCGGCTCTTAAAGCTACTGACACAGACGCTAAAATATTACTATCATCATCGACAAGAATTATTTTTTCACTCATTTTTTTGTCCACAAATTATTGATTTAATTGATATTAAAATATTTTAAGAAAATTTAGGTTTATTCAAGGCTAAATTAAGTTATTTTTATTATTTTTAATATTAATGAGCTTCAGCCCAATTTTTTCCATACCCAGTATCTACTTTTAATTTTACATTTAAGGGAACTATAGGCAAATTTGCTGTTTCCATTATAGGCAAAATAATATTGGTAAACTTTTGAATTTTATTTTCATTTATTTCGAATACTAGTTCATCATGTACTTGCATTAACATT
Organism: uncultured Alphaproteobacteria bacterium; assembly: GCA_937142855.1. GTDB lineage: Bacteria > Pseudomonadota > Alphaproteobacteria > Puniceispirillales > Marisalimonadaceae > Marisalimonas. The sequence continues at coordinate 59,325 of CAKZQZ010000121.1, forward strand.
GATATTTGATCTTTATGATCAGATAAATTTCTATGTAATTGAACCATTGCTATTTTAATTATATCAGCGGCGGTCCCTTGGATAGGAGCGTTAATTGCTTGTCTTTCTGCAAAGCCTCTTAATCTTTGATTTTTTGAATCATTCCCATTTATGTAGATTCTTCTTTTAAATAATGTTTCTACATAACCGTTAATATCTAACTGCTGTTTAATATTTTCCATATAATCTCTAATCCTAGGGAATCTAGAAAAATATGCATTAATAAAATCTTTAGCTTCGCTTGAAGTACATTTTAGTTGTTTCGCAAGCCCATAAGGTGAAATACCATAAATGATCCCAAAATTAATTGTTTTTGCTTTTCTTCTATGATCTGAATTAACTTGATCTATACGAATTCCAAAAACCTTAGAGGCCGTATCTGTATGAATATCAATGTCATTATTAAAAGCTTCAAGCATTTTTGTTTCATCAGCAATATGAGCAATCAATCTTAATTCTATCTGAGAATAATCCATAGAAACTAATTTAAAACCATCCTTTGGCTCAAATGCCGTTCTTATAAGCCTTCCCTCTGAAGTTCTTATTGGAATGTTTTGTAAGTTAGGATTTGATGAGGACAACCTACCAGTACTTGCGCCAACCATTGAATAACTAGTATGGACTCTTTTAGTTTTAGGATTTATTTGTTCAATCAATGCGTCAGCATAGGTACTTCGAAGCTTAGAAAAGTGTCTCCAATCTAAAATAAGTTTTGCTATTGGGTGCCCTTCATCAGAAATATTTTCTAAGACTTCAACGCTTGTTTGCCAAGAACCATTTTTTGATTTTTTACCACCTGTAATTTTCATTTCATCAAATAGAATTTCGCCTAACTGTTTAGGTGATCCAACATTAAAAACTTTTTTACTTAGATTAAAAATTTTCTCTTCTACAATTTTGATTTCTTTAGATAAATTATCAGAAATCTCTCTAAGCTTTATGGGGTTAACAATAACTCCCGTATCTTCCATTTGAATTAGTACATTAATTAAAGGATTTTCTAGTCTTTTATATACCGTGAATTTTTTATCATTTATTATTCTTGGCAAAACCCTATTATAAACTGATAACGTAATGTCAGCGTCTTCTGCAGCATAATCTAGAGCTTCTTGAGGAGAAAGTTCGTTAAATAAAATTTTATTTTTACCTTTACCGCATATTTCTTCAAATTTTATAGTTTCGTGTTGTAATTCTCGCAAAGCCAATGAATCTAATTTATGATTATCAACTCTTCCCGCATCTAACACATAGGAAATACACATTGTATCTGCAATGGGATTTAAAATGATACTACCATTTTTTGGCTGTCTCATAACCAAAGCGTCAAATTTTATATTATGACCTACTTTTAAGATAGAGGAGTCCTCTAACAGAGGTTTCATTAAGCTAATTGCATCATTAAATTGTATTTGTTCAAACGAACCACTGTTACTAGAAATAAAGTTAGGTTCATTTATGTTCAAATCATTTCCATGTCTAAGCGGAACATAAGAAGCAACACCTTCTTTAAAAGAGAGAGAAATCCCAATTAAGTCTGCTGATTTAGCATTTAAAGAATTTGTTTCACAATCTATAGCTATAACAGATTGTTCAGAGCACTCTGTTACAAATTTTTTTAAATTCTCAGTTGTATCTATCAATTGATAATCTTGTATTTTTTTATATTCTTTGTGCTCTTTCACTATATTAAAATGAGGAGTGTCAATTTGTTCTTTAGTTTCAAACTCCTCGTAATTCTCGTATTTATTTAACAAACTCTTAAACCCATGTGTTTTTAAAAAAGGGATCAATTTCTTTGTATCTAATAAGGTACTTATTTTAAAATCTTCAATTTTTGATATGACTGAAACATCTTTTTTTAATGTAACTAAAGACCTAGATAGTCGAGCTTGATCAGCAAACTGTATAAGGTTTTCTCTTCTTTTATTTTGTTTAATTTCTGCAGCTCTAGATAATAATTGATCTAAATTATCAAATTGATTTATTAGTTCAGCAGCAGTTTTAACACCTATCCCTGGAACACCAGGAATATTATCACTACTATCACCTGCAAGTGATTGAACATCTATAACTTTATTGGGGTATACACCAAACTTTTCAAATACCTTATCCTCATTGATCCAAAATTGTTTCATTGGATCAAATAAAATAATATTATCATCCACTAGTTGCATCAAATCTTTGTCACTAGAGATTATTATTACTTTTTTTTTCATATCTTGGGCTAGAGACGCGTATGTAGCAATTAAATCATCAGCCTCAAAACCTTCCATTTCAACCACAGGCAAACCAATTGCTTCTGTTGCATTTCGAATAATAGAAAATTGAGGTATCAAATCCTCTGGTGGATCTGATCTATTTCCTTTATAATCTTCATAGATTTCGTTTCTAAAAGTTTTTCTAGCAACATCAAAAATAACAGCCGCATATATTGGTTTAAGATCGTCAATAAGTTTTAGGAGCATTTTAGTGAAACCAAACACAGCGTTAACTGGAACACCATCTTGATTAGTCATCGGTGGTAATCCATAAAAAGCTCTAAAAATATACCCTGAACCATCAATCAATATTAGATTATTAGGATCATGTGATTTTAATTCTGGCCTTAAGCTTATCTCTTTATCATTTGTCATAATAAATAATTTTCAAAAGAAAGGTTTGTTAAATGAATGAACAATTTAATTGTTAAAAACTACCACATTAATTTTGGTTAATTATAGTTAATTTGATATCATTGTCATTAATTCATAATTAAATTCTTAGTTTAAAAATCATAATGCTTAGAACCACTATTTACAGGAAAAAGAATGAAAACTAAATATTGGGATTTTCCAGAAAACAGATTAGCTGTTGAAATAAAAAACCTAAATAAAATTTATAATGACGAAAATCAGAATTTTGCTGTTGAAAATGTTTCTTTAGAAATTCCTACTGGAAGCATTTTTGGTTTATTAGGTCCTAATGGTGCTGGAAAATCAACGTTGATTAACATAATTTCTGGCGTTGTTATAAAAACATCCGGCAATGTCTCTATATGGGGATATGATATTGATAAAGAAAGAAAACAATCTAAACTGGCTATAGGGGTGGTTCCTCAAGAGCTTAATATTGATGCCTTTTTTACACCTAAAGAAATGTTAAATTTACACTCTGGAATGTTTAATGTTCCTAAATCTTCATGGATAAGTCATGACTTATTAGAATTAATGGATTTAACTGACAAAGCTAGCACTTACAGTAGAAAATTATCTGGGGGTATGAGGAGAAGGTTATTAGTTGCTAAAGCAATGGTACACTCTCCACCAATAATTATATTAGATGAACCTACAGCAGGCGTAGACGTGGAGTTACGACAGAAACTTTGGGAAAACTTTATAAAATTAAATAAACAGGGAGTTACAATAATACTCACAACCCATTATTTGGAGGAAGCTGAATATTTATGTGATCATATCGCTATAATTAACAAAGGTAAAATTATAGCAAATGAAAAAAAAGAAACCTTACTTACTAAATTTAATCAAAAAATAATTAAAATTAAAATAAATGAAACAAAAATATCAAAAAAAGATATGTTGTCACTCCAAAAAATAGGAAGTGTAAAATTACTAGAAAGTGAAATTGAAATTAATTACAAATTAAATGAAATTAGTATGAAAAATATTATTGAAATTTTATATAAAACTGACCTAGACATTATAGATCTATCTACAAAGGAAGTAAGCTTAGAAGATGTTTTTATAAATTTGACAAGTAATCATTAGAACTAATCCAAATGAAATGGTGCGTTTATATGCTTTTATGTAACGACAACTCTATCTATACTGGTATAACAAATGACTTAAATAAAAGATTTAGAACGCATATTTCTGGTAAAGGCGCAAAATATTTTAGAGGACGAAAACCTATTGATGTAGTTTATACAGAATTTTTTATAAATAGAAGCATGGCAACTAAACGTGAAATAGAAATTAAGAAACTAAATAGAAAGAAAAAAGAAATACTTATTAATAAACAATCAAAAATTTAAGGAGTTATTATGTCTAAATCTAAATATTTTTTTATAGTTTCAATGAATGTTAAAACTGAGTATGAGGATTTATTTAATGAAGTTTATGATACTGAGCATATCCCTTATTTGTTAGAAGTCCCTGGTGTACAAAAGGTATCTAGAGGAAGAGGACTTCCCTTTTCTTTTTCTATAGGTGGAATGACTAAGTCAATGGATGCACCTAATCAAAAATTTGTAGCCATATATGAATTGGATAACCCTGAAGTGGTAAATAGTAACGAATGGTCAGTTGCTGTTGAAAAAGGTAGATGGGGAACTCAGGTAAGAGAACATACATCTGAAAGATCACATTTTATGTATAAATCTTGTTGATTTAGGACTGAAAAAAATAATTTGACTTAATAAGTCTTTTATAATCATATTAATTATTAGTGTCATTAATAGGGGGATTTATTATGACAAATATAATCGAAACTAAATTTGGTACTTTAGTAAATACTAGCAAGATAGCTGCGGGAAGCGCTTCTAGCATTAAAAAAAGTGGAGCTTTTTACAGTTTTTCTATTAGGATAAGTAACGATGATATTCGTGAATATTCTTTTACTGACCGCTCACGGGCTTTATATATGAGAAGAATTATGATTGGTCACCTTGAAGAAAAAATTAAAAAAGAAAGTAAGAGCATTTAATTTAATATCTTCCCTAAAAATTTAGGAAGTTTATTTATAATTATACTTTAAGGTTAGCAGTCAGTGATTTAATATATGTCTGTTTTCATGATAGTTGTTTTAGAAAATTAAAGCTTTTAATTATAATTTTTTTTTACCATATCCTTAAAACTCTGACTAGGCCATTGGCTAATTATTATTAAATCTGGTTTATCTAATTTTAGTTTATAAAATTTATTCTGAATTTCTTTTGAAAAATAATTACCTTCTAAATAAATTTGATTAATATTTTTATGTTTATAAACATAATCTATTATTTTTAAAGCACCCTTATCTGTTAAGCCACACTCGACAAATGCAAGAACCTCTGTAGAATCTGGAATCGCGTCTAAGATTAAATTAAGTCCCTCATCCTTTATATTTTGGTTAAAACTCATGCTTAATGTGATTAAATCAGGTCCTTTTAATCTATCAATTTGATAAATAGCGTCTGCAATTTTTTTTGTGTCATGAACATCTAATTCAGCTTTTCTTATAATTAAATCATAGTTATTTCTGTTTTTTTTAATTTTACCTAAATTTGAAGCAACATCAAAAGCCTTAGGATGATTAATTTCATTTAAAGCCTTCACTAGATATTTTAGAGGATCATTTTTTAAAATATTTTCATTAGCAAAAGGTGAACATGAAAATAGATAAATAAGCATTAAAGTATAAATTTTTAACATTAACTACCCTTAAATATATGCTTGAAATTTATCTTGGCACTACAATCTCATTTATTTTACAAAATTTTACTTGCGATAGATTGAAATACCAATAATAAATTTTGTATTACCACATAAAATATATTATTTAATAGATTTTTAAATACTGGAAAATTGAGAATTTAAATGAGTAACAAAATAGCCGTGTTATTGAGCGGCAATGGCTCTAACTTAAATGCAATTATTAATAAAGGTATAAATGTAAGTTTTGTTGTCTCAAATAATCCTAATGCTGCAGGCTTAACAATAGCTAAAAAAGCTAATATTCCTACTTATACATGGAAAAGTTTGTCTAGATTAGAAAAGGAAGTATCAAAGTTAATAATAAAACATGATCTAAAATTACTAGTTTTAGCAGGTTTTATGAGATTACTGAGTAAGGAATTTGTAAATTCTCTACCACCAAAATTTATAATCAATATTCATCCTGCTATTTTACCAAATTTTAAAGGTCTTAATGCTATTGAACAAGCTCTAGAGAACTGTGCTAAATATACTGGAGTGACTATACATTATGTTGATGAAGGAATAGATACTGGTTCGATTATTCAGCAAGAAAAAATCACAATTTATAAAAATGATACTATTAAATCACTACAAAAACGCTTGCAAGTTGTAGAGCACGATTTGTACCCTAATGTAATCGAAAAAATTTTAAGTAAGAAACTTCAGTATTATTAAAATTTAATTTTACACAAATAAATATAGCTAAATAATTCTCTGTTTATTTATTAGTTAAAATATTACATTTAATATTTACGTATTGTTATGTGAACTTTCGTATATTTGGTATTATTATAAAGATTATACACATCAATGAAAGTTATCTATTTATGAACAAATTCAATATTATCAAGAAAGCACTAGAATGGTTCGGCGTAATTACAGCAATAATATATTCCCTATTAGTTGCTTCGAATACTGGTTTTGAAGTTTTTGGATTTGCATTGCTTTTTATTTCTGCAATAGCAATTGGATTATGGGCTCTACTTTGTAAGCATTATGGAATTTTACTTCTTCAGTTTTTCTATGCTAGTGCAGGAATTATTGGCGTATGGCGATGGTTTTAAAGTCGTAATTATATAAAAAAATATGTATTACTTATCTGATCTTACGTAGTTATCGGACATAGAAATTTAGCTAAAATATTAGTAGCAGAACGAGTTAAGAAACAAAAAATTTATTCGTGCTCGCCACCTTTATCATTCGGGTCCAACTCTACTCTTTTACCATCTACATAAATTGCACGACTTCTACTTGGAGTATAGTAGCTACCAAAAAACTTTGGTTTTCTTTTTGCAGTTTCAAAAGTTATTACAGTAGCAGTAATTGCACCTAATAGCATCATATGTGCTATTGTTGTTATCCCGAATATCCACATACTTGTAAAATACATGGAAAATACGACACACCACATCCATGCTAAGACCTGCATTATCATATGTCTTACGCTAGTATCTGGTATCTTACTAAGAGGATTTTTATTATGGTTCATAACCATATTCCAAGTATCATATATAAATTTTTGCATTTTAATACCTAAGTTAAACATGTATGTATTAACATACACTAAAATCCAATTATACTAAGATAATTACAATTATTTAAAGGTCCAAAATTCATTAACTTACAGTTAAAAAATATTATCTATAGGCAATTTGACATTTTTTTTCATAATCCAATCAAACACTCCTTGTAAAGTGTTAACTGTTTTAATCACACATATATACTCATACAGAAAGTTAACTCAATTAGAGTCAATGGTATATGAGATGTGGTTATTGTGGGGTGTATGAGTCTGTATAAGTCAGGAGTTAAACTTTAAGGTCCTGAAGAACAATGTTTCTACTTGCCTCTATAACAGGGTCTGCGGCTTTAAGGTCTTTCATTATGTTTTTGGTAAAATTTTCTAATTCATTTTGACATTGTTTAAATGAATTTGGACTTTCATACTCAAACAAAATAGATATTTTAAATGTTCCCTTCATATTCCATATTTGATTAAGACAAAATCTTGTACATCCTTTTTTTTAAGTTTATCAAACAATGCTGTACCATTATCTTCCCAAATTCTTCTAAAAAGAAGCATTTGCGCTTCTGTCTTGAAAGTAAAAGTATTATAAGTCATTAAATTTGCTTTTGTATCCAACAAAAACTCCTATTCTGCAAATATTTATAATAAATTAAAGTATCAATCAAACCCATCTACGTTAAGTAAAAAGGCACAAAATGTTTCTCACTTTGTTTCACAGTTTTAATTGAAAATAAGAAAATGTAATAATTACAATATGTTAAATTTTAGAATGGTGCGGCTGAGAAGACTCGAACTTCCACGGGTTTTACCCCACAGCGACCTCAACGCTGCGCGTCTACCAGTTCCGCCACAGCCGCAATTTATTAGATCATATCTCCGATAACAAAAGGTTATGTATTATGCAAGATAAATAATATATTTAATGTATTGAATAAAAAGGATAACTAAATTGTTTGAGAGCGTTGACTGGAAAATATCAAAAAAACTAATTAGTTATGATTTTGCAATTTCTGAAATGGAGAAAAGAGTTTTAGAAATAAAACAAAATTCAGCTAAGGAGCTTGTTTGGTTATTAGAACATCAGCCAATTTACACTGGTGGTACCTCAGCTAAAAAAGAAGATTTAAAAAATGATAAAATTGAGACTAGATATACTGGAAGGGGTGGTCAATGGACATGGCATGGACCAGGGCAAAGAGTTGTTTATTTAATGCTTAATCTAAAAAATAGAGAACAAGATGTAAAAGCATATGTATACGCCCTTGAAGAATTAATAATTTTAACTTTAGGTGATTTTTCTATAAATGGAACAAGAATAGAAAACAAGCCTGGAGTTTGGATTAAAAATAATAATCAATATGATAAAATTGGTGCATTAGGAATAAGAATTTCTAGTTGGGTAACATTTCACGGTATTTCAATCAATGTAAATCCAAACCTTGATGCATTTAAGAATATTGTACCATGTGGAGTAACAGATGGCGGTATAACTAGTTTACACAAGCTTGGTAAAATCTTAGCATTAAATGAAATAGATAATTGCCTAAAAAATAATTTTAATAAAATTTTTGGAGATTATGGTTCATTCAAAGTTTTATAAATCACTTTGACTAAAAATTTCTTTTAAATATTTTTGGATTATAAAATCAGCTCTAGCTGCATCTGTTTTTAATATATTATCACTTTTACTGTTGCCCCAAAAACCCTCAACTGGTCCTTCATAATGAAGAATTTGATTTCTTCTCATTCTTAACCAATGTAAATCGTTTAAGTTTTTTAACCTATTTAGATCTAAGCCATCAATAAAATCTGAATTACTTTCATCTGACAAAATATTATCTATAATTGTTAAAGATAATATTATAGATGTTGCCCATAATTTATTTTTAAAAGCGATTTGATATTCAAATAACAAGACCCTTACATGAGGGTTCAAATATAAAATATAATTTTCTAAGTTTAGTTTTGTGACCATTATATAAAAGACTTAATGTACTCCATAAAAGTTATATCTCCATACAGTCTATGAAATGAATTAATCTATTTAACTCAATTCTTATTTTATTTCTTTTTATTGACGCCTCTTCTTCATATCCCCAATTTTTGGCTTGCCATAATTCATCAAGAAAAGCAAATTCGTAAGCCTGTTTTTTTGTTAAATCCTTTTTTAAAATACACAAGGATAAAAAGACAGAGCCAATAAGATTAGTTATTCTATGAAGAACTGAGATCTGAATATCGCTAAGCTCATCAACCAATTTCTTAATTTCGTGGTGTACTTTTAAATTTTGTTGTGAAGGCATAACGCCCTTAAAAACAGTTAGGTTAGTATCAATATATTTTTCTATAAGCAATATTATAGGATCCCAATGTTTATTTTGAGAGGATACTAAATCGATTGGGCTATCTGCTCTGTAACAAATTAAGTCTGTATCGATAAAATTGATTATATCATTAATGTATGAGTTTTTTTCTTCACGAACTCTATCAATAGCCGTTGATAATAAACCATAAAAAACTAAATCATCTGCATTAATAATATCAGAGCTTTGATCCCACTCCTTTAATACTTCTTTTGCCATTAAATGATTTGAAAGAATTAGTTCATTCTTTAGTGGAGTTTTCAATTTTTTATTGTCTAATAAAATATAAAATTCTTTAGACGAAATTTTTTCTATTTCGATTGTTTTCCAAAATTTCTTCATTTTTAAATAAATAGTTTTTTCATTAAAACACTTAATTCATTAGCATCATCGACAAGATAATCTGCACCAGCTGATGTTAAGAGATTCTCGTCGTTATAACCCCATGTAACCCCAATGCTGGTTATCCCCGCATTTACTCCCAGACCAATATCATTGATCGTATCTCCAACCATCACGCAATTTTCTTTATTAACTCCAAGATCATTCATTGCCTTAATAGCCATTGCGGGATTTGGTTTAGGAATGTTCTCATCTGTACTTAAGGTAATATCAAACATATCTGACAAACTATGTTTAGCTAATCCATTTGTTAATCCAATTCTTGATTTATTTGTAGCTATTCCTATTAGCCAGTCATCTGTCTTTAATTCTTTTAAAAGCTCTACAACACCTGGATATAAAGGTTCGTTTTGTAGACCTAACCTTCCCTGCTCAGCATACCAAGATCTATATGCTTCTGAAATTTCATTGGGTGTTACATTGTATCCAGGAGGCATGTATTCATCTAGCGCTATCGCTAGAGGTTTCCCAATATTTTCCCTTACCTTTTTAGGATCTGGATCAGGCAGTCCACAAATTCTAAATGCTGCAATTGCTCCTTCAACAATCATTATAGCAGAATCAACAATTGTTCCATCATAATCAAATAAGGCTAATTTTAAATTTTGTGACAAAGTTTATCTCCGATTATTTATTGAAAATATTATTTATATTTGAAGGTAAGTTTAATCCTAAAAACTCTAAGGTTTTTTTTAAGTCATCTGTAATAGGTGCTTCAATTATTTCACCTGATGGTAATGTAATAGAGTAAGCATGAAGTTGTAAATTTTTAATATGATCTGGTTTCCATTTCATACTAGAAATATTTTTATGGCCGGGTAAATCTTGTATAGAAGAATAAACATCAGATAGCCCTTTGTATTTTCTATCACCTACAATAGGTGCATTTATTGATTCCAAATGAACCCTTAATTGATGAGTTCGTCCCGTCTTTGGATACAAAGCTAATAATCCTACTTGAGAGCCAACTATATCTATAACTTTATATTCTGTGATTGAAAATTTTCCTTTATCTTCATCTATAACCATTTTTTGGTTTTCTAAATCTCTAGCTTTTATTAAAGGAGAATTTATTGTGCCACTTCTTATTTTTGGTGCAGGAGAAACAAGAGCTAAATAAATTTTTAAAATTTTTCTTTCTTTAAAGTAATTTGAAAGTTTTTTAGCTGAAGTTTGATCTTTTGCAACTAATAACAAACCAGACGTTTCTTTATCAATTCTATGAACAAGCTTCGGTGTTTTGTCTGAACCAAACTTATGTTTCAACATATCATCAATATTATATTTAATTTTAGAACCACCTTGAACTGCAAGTCCACAAGGCTTGTTAAAAGCTATATAATCATCACTTTCTTTAATAAAAATTTCGTTATAGAGTTTTTTGTAATAATGATTATATTCTTGGTTTAAATTTTCTTTTTTATTCAGGTTTAAAAAATCAATTTCATTAGAATATTCCAATATTTGACCTGCTGTAACTTTATCAGACGATTTAGTTTTTTTATTATCTAAAAGGATTAACCCTGACCTAAGGCATTTTTCTAAAATACCCTGATTAATATTACCTAAAACTCGTCTTATGCATCTATCAATCCTTGAACCATCTTCAGAAACTGGGATTGTTACAATAGCCATTATTTATCCTTGAATAAGAATTACATAATATTTTATTAAACACCAAATATCCATCCTTCTTTTTGAGAATTGTTTGGAACTCTCCAAGATTTATCGTTTCTTGATAAAAATCTTAGCGCAGCAGATGATATTATTGCATCTGCATCATCTTGATCTGATCCTTTAATTATTTGGTTATTTGGCAAAGGTAATGATTTGTAAAAATTTAATCCAGAATTAATATTTTCTAAGGTATAACCTTTACCTTTATCCGGTTTAATTTTAGCTAACCTAAAATAAAACGTTGGGAAAATCTCTACTATAACACTTTTTTTTAAGTGATTTATTTTTTCAAATGGCCAAATACATGCTTTATTTTTTAATAAATCCAGAACCCTCATGCCAGCAAGTGAACCTGTGCCAACAGCTCCTGGACCTACACAATTAAAAGTTGGGCTAGGAGAATGTATCCTATTTTTAGCACAAATTTCTGTTAATCTTCTTCTAGATGAATAAAGCTTTCCTTTTAATCCAGGCGCGTTAAAAAACTTATTATAAGGATCAATATTCCAAATACCTCCTCCATAAAAATTATGATATTTTGTATTAAGACTTTCAACAAGCTTCCATAATTTGAATACATTTATAGGACTATCTTTTATACCAGGTAAATAGGATGATTTATCATAAAATGGATAAGAAAAAGAGAAATCAAAACCAACCAATACATTTTCTTTTAAAATTTCTTCTATTAACCATGAAATTAAAGTAGATCGTGTCCAGAACTTTTGTGGTGGGTTAATAATATAAGGTACTTCATCTCCATTTTTACATTTTGCAACACTTATACCTTTCTGGTATTTATTTTTATCACCTGACCAATCTATACCAATATAACTATCAAATTCCATTATGGACAAAAAAAAACCGTTCATGAAAGAACGGTTTTAACCTTTTTTATAATTTAATATTAACCTGCAACAGCCTCTTTAGCCTCATTTTCAGATGAGTCTAAAGTTTGAATTGGACCACTATCTTTACCTCTAGCATCTTCATCTCTATCCACTAACTCTATTACTGCCATAGCAGCAGCATCACCGTATCTATAACCAGCTTTTAAAACTCTAGTATATCCACCATTTCTATCTGCATATCTAGGAGCAAGAGTTCCAAATAATTTTGCAACCATATCCTCGTCTCTTAACTTTGAAAAAGCTTGCCTTCTAGCGTGAAGACTACCTTTTTTTCCTAATGTAATCAATTTATCCACAATAGGTTTCATAGTTTTAGCTTTAGGAAGAGTAGTTACTATTTGTTCATGTTTAATTATAGCTTGAGCCATATTTTTGAATAGCGCTTTTCTATGGGATGAAGTTCTATTTAACTTCTTTCCTTTTATTCTATGTTTCATAATTGTCTCCTACGAACAATACTTTGTTTTAAAATGGCTCTTCTATTCTTTTAACTAATTCCTCAATATTCTCTGGAGGCCAATTATCTACGTCCATTCCTAACTCGAGCCCCATAACTTTTAATACTTCTCTTATTTCATTCAAACTCTTCCTACCAAAATTTGGTGTTCGAAGCATTTCAGGTTCTGACCTCTGTACCAAGTCACCAATATATACAATATTATCATTTTTTAGACAATTTGCCGATCTAACAGATAGTTCTAATTCATCAACTTTACGTAATAAATTTTTATTGAATGGCAGGTCTTCTAAAACTTCTGGGGTTTCTTCTTCTTCTGGATCTTCAAAGTTTACAAAGTTACCAAGTTGGTCTTGCATAATTCTAGCTGAAAATGCGACTGCGTCTTCAGGCGTGACAGATCCATCAGTTGTTACCGTTAAAGATAATTTATCATAATCAGTTTGTTGACCTACACGAGCATTATCAACGTTGTAAGAAACTTGGACAACAGGACTATAAATTGAATCTATTGGAATAACGCCTATTGGAGCATCTTCTTTCCTATTTGCAACTGAAGGTACATAACCTTTTCCATTTTCTACAGTGAATTCAATAGAAAGTTTGGCACCTTGATCTAGTGTACAAATAACATGGTCTTTATTCATAATTTCAACCTCAGAAGGACATTCAATCATACCCGCTGTAACTGTTGAAGGGCCATCAACTGTTAAATTTATTTTTTTTACACCATTAAAATCCAATTTTACTTTGATACCTTTAACGTTTAAAATAATATCTGTAAGATCTTCTCTTACTCCAGGTATTGAAGAAAATTCATGAAGCACACCTTGAACATACATAGATGTAATAGCTGAACCTTGCAGTGAAGATAATAAAATACGTCTTAAGGCATTTCCTAAAGTAACTCCATACCCTCTCTCAAGAGGCTCAGCAACTATAGTTGAAGTATTTTCCTTATTAGCATCATTTTTAACTTGAAGTTTAGATGGCTTTATTATCTCTTTCCAATTCTTTTCAATCATAATAACTCTCTATAAATATTTTTATTTTATACTCTTCTTCGTTTTTTTGGCCTACATCCATTATGAGGAATAGGTGTAACATCCCTAATAGAATTAACCTGAAAACCAATAGTTTGAAGTGCTCTTAGGGCAGATTCTCTTCCAGAACCTGGACCTTGGACTTGAATATCAACTGTCTTAACACCATGTTCTGATGCTTTTTTTCCTGCATCCTCGGCCGCAAGTTGAGCGGCGTATGGTGTTGATTTACGAGATCCTTTAAAACCCATACTTCCTGCGGATGACCATGAAATAGCATTTCCTTGAATATCCGTAATTGTTACTACAGTATTGTTAAAAGAGGAATTAACATGGGCAACAGCATTAGTCACATTCTTTTTTTCTTTTTTTCTTATTCTTGTTTGAGTAGGTTGTTTAACCATAGTAATAGTATCTCCCTTTAAGGATTATTTCTTTTTACCAGCAATAGCTTTTGCTGGACCTTTTCTTGTTCTTGCGTTTGTATGAGTTCTTTGGCCTCTTACAGGAAGATTTTTTCTATGCCTTAAACCTCTTAGGCATCCTAAATCTAAATATCTTTTAATATCCATCGATGTTTTTCTTCTTAAATCACCCTCAACTAAATAATCAGCATCTATAATATCTCTTATTTTTGTTAACTCATCCTCTGACAGATTATTTATTCTTTTATCTTCAGTTATCCCAACTTTTTTGCATATACTTTTTGATCCAGTTAAACCAATACCATGAACATAGGTTAATGCTATGTGTACCCTTTTGTTTGTAGGTACATTAACTCCAGCTATACGTGCCACATAATTCTCCTTTTCTTTTTTTTGGATCTATAAAAAGTAATAGATCGCGAATTATAATCTTAACAAAAATACAGTCAAACTTTTTATACTTTTCATAATGAATTTAATATTTCTTCTGATACTTCATCTATACTCAACATGCCGTTAATAGTAATAAGCTTGTCCATGTTACTGTAAAAATTCAGTACAGGTTTAGTATCTTTTTTATAAATTTCTATTCTATTCTTAAGTACATTAGAATTATCGTCATCTCTGCTATTGTTCGTTTCTAAAGCTCTTGTAGTTATTCTTTGAATTAAAATCTCTTCTTCAACGTCTATTTCTATTATCTTATCAATGTCAATTTGATGTTTTTTTAAAATTTTATCTAGCTCTATAGCTTGATTCAAAGTCCTAGGAAAACCGTCAAGAATAAAACCATTATTACAATCAGGTTTACTTAGTCTTTTTTCAATTATTGACATTATAATTTCATCAGGAACTAGATCACCTCTGTCCATTATATTTTTTGCACTCAAACCTAAGTCTGTTTTAGACCTAACCTCTTCTCTTAATATGTCACCTGTTGATATTTGAATAATATTAAATTTATTAATAAGGAACTTTGCTTGAGTTCCTTTTCCTGCACCTGGGGGACCAAACAATATTAAGTTCATTTATCTTCTGGCCCCTCTTAATTTTGTTTTTTTAATCAAACCAGAATATCTGTGAGCAATTAAATGAGACTGAGCTTGAGCTACTGTATCCATAGAAACAGTTACTACAATAAGTAAACTGGTACCACCAAGGTAAAATGGTATAGAGTATTTCGAAATTAAAATTTCAGGTAATATACAAACAGCAGCTAAATACGTCGCACCTATCGCAGTTAACCTTGTCAATACAAAATCTAGATAGTCAGAGGTTGGAGGCCCTGGTCTAATACCTGGTACATAACCTCCATTTCTTTTCAAGTTATCAGCAGTTTCGTCAGGATTAAAAACAATAGCAGTGTAAAAAAAGGCAAAAAACACAATTAGGCTAATATATAAAGCTAAATATAAGGGCTGCCCTCTTCCAAAATATGAATTAAGCGTTAGTACCCAATCTGAACTGTTACCATCTATACCAGAAAAGGAAGACAAAGAAGTTGGTAAGAGAAGAAGTGCTGATGCAAAAATTGGGGGAATGACACCAGGAACATTGATTTTTAAAGGAAGATGCGAGGAGTCACCTTGAAACATCTTATTGCCCATTTGTCTTTTAGGATATTGTACAACAATCTTTCTTTGAGAACGTTCAATAAATACAATAAACACAATGACAGCTATAGCTAATATAAAAATAGCAACAATTAAAAAAGATGAAATTGAACCTGTTCTTCCTTGCTCTAAAATTTGTGCTAACGCCCTTGGCAATTCAGCAACAATGCCAGAAAAAATAATAAGCGAAACTCCATTACCTAAACCTCTTGATGTAATTTGCTCCCCTAACCATAACAAAAACATCACGGAACCCACCAAGGTCACAACTGTTGTAACCTTAAAAAATACACCAGGATTGTTTACAAGAGATCCAGATGAACCTGTAGTACCTTCAAGGGCGACTGCGAAACCATATGCCTGGACTGTTGCAAGTAGGACTGTTAAATACCTAGTATATTGATTGATTGTTTTTCTTCCAGACTCTCCATCCTTTTTAAGTTGAGACATCTGTGGTGAAATTGAGGTCATTAATTGCATAATAATTGATGCTGATATGTAAGGTAGTATCGTAAGAGCAAAAATTGTCATACGTCCTAAGGCTCCACCTGAAAACATATTAAACATACCTAAAACGCCATTATTAGCGTTGTTGACAATTTCAGATAATGCAACAGCATTTATTCCAGGCACAGGAATGTACGTGCCCAGCCTATAAACAATAAGGGCACCAAGAGTAAATAAAATTCTCTGACGTAGTTCGGTAGCCTGACCTAGAACTCCAAACATACTTTCATTGGCCATAAATTAAACCTCAGCTTTTTCAGCTTTTTCTTTAACTGATTTTTTATTATTCACAATTAAAACTGATCCCCCTAAAGTTTCGACTTTCTGCTTTGCTGAAGAAGAAAAGGAAGTAACTTCAATATTAATCTTGTTTTTTAATTCACCCTTGGCTAATAGTTTTGTTCTTGAGGTTTCAGACTTTACTAAGCCAATATCCATTAATGTTTTATGGTTTATTATTTTATTTGGATCTATAACCTTGTTAACAATTAATTGTTCTATCTTTTCAATATTAAGCTCTATGTAAGGTACCCTATTTATGTTGTTAAAACCTCTTTTTGGTAAACGTCTGTGTATAGGCATCTGACCACCTTCAAAACCTTTTATAGAAACACCAGATCTAGCTTTCTGACCTTTGTGACCTTTTCCAGACGTTTTACCAGTTCCTGAACCTATACCTCTGCCAACTCTTTTTCTTTCTTTGTTAGCACCTTTATTATCTTTTATATTATTGAGATTCATAAAAATTTTCCTTAATTAGCTTGCCTTGAATTAATTAGTCACAACTAGATGCTTAACCTTATTAATCATACCTCTTATAGAAGGAGTGTCTTCTAACTCTCTAGTTCTTCCAATTTTGTTTAGGCCAAGTCCAATAAGAGTTTGTTTTTGATATGATTTTCTACCAATTGGACTTTTTGTTTGAGTTACTACAACAGTTTTTTTCTCTGACATAATAGCGCCTACCTAATTTTTGTTAATTAATTGTTTCGGGATTTGTTTTATTTCCAAATATATCAGCAACTTTTTTGCCTCTCTTATTGGCAATATTTCTAGGTGAATTCATTGAATTAAAAGCATCAAATGTTGCTTTTATCATATTATGTGGATTAGACGTCCCAATTGATTTTGCAACTACGTCTTGGACACCCAAGGTTTCAAAAACAGCTCTCATTGGCCCACCTGCAATAATACCTGTACCAGAAGGGGCACTTCTAAGAACAACACGGCCAGCGCCATAATGACCTTTCATATCATGATGAAGAGTACGACCTTCTTTCATTGGCACTTTAACCATATTTTTTTTAGCATCGTCAGTCGCTTTTTTTATAGCCTCAGGAACTTCCTTTGCTTTTCCAGTTCCAAAACCAACTTTACCTCTTTGATCACCAACAACAACCAATGCGGCAAAACCAAAACGTCTACCACCTTTGACAACCTTAGCAACTCTGTTAATACCAACCAGTTTGTCAACTAAATCGGAATCTTCTTTACTGTTGTTTTTATCTTGTTTTTGAACCCTTGCCATTATAAACCCCTAAAATTTTAATCCACTGTCTCTAGCAGCCTCAGCTAAAGTTTTTACTCTGCCATGATACACATATCCGCCTCTGTCAAAGACAACATTAGTGATACCTTTTTTAATAGCTTTTTCAGCAATCAATTTGCCAACGACACCTGCCACTTCCTTATTACCACAATTTTTATATTGTTTTTTTATTTCACCTTCTAAACTTGAAGCAGAGGTAAGTGTTATCCCTTCGTTATCGTCTATTATTTGTCCATAGATATGCTTGCTGGATTTATAAACAGACAATCTAAGCTTCCCTATGGATTTTTTTCTTAAAGAAGCTCTATTTCTTTTTTTTCTTTTCTCATGTAAGGACATTGAATTAGTCATTATTTTTTCTTACCTTCTTTTCGTAAAATAAATTCATTTGCATAGCGAATTCCTTTGCCTTTAAAAGGTTCCGGAGGCCTTTTAGAGCGAACTAAAGCAGCAAATTCACCAAGTTTCTGTTTATCAGCTCCAGAAATAGTGAATTTTGTGTTTCCGTCCATTTTAATTGTAAGGCCATCCGGGACGTCAATCTCAACAGGATGGCTAAGACCTAAACTCAGTGATAATTTATTTCCTTGTAAATTACCTCTGTAACCAACACCTACGATTTCCATCTCTTTATTAAAACCTTCGCTTACTCCCTGTACAGCACTATTTATAAGAGCTCTTGTTGTACCCCAAAGAGCTTTATCACGTGAGTTTTTTTCTTTAGGAGATACAGTAATTATATTTTCTTTTACAGATACCTCTACGCTATCACTTACAAGTGCACTTAGTTCACCTTTTTTACCTTTTACCCAAAAGCTTTTATCATGTTGTTTGAATTCAACACCTTCTGGGATTTGAATAGTAGCCTGACCAACTCTTGACATTAACTTACTCCTAAAATACCTGACATAGAACTTCGCCACCTACGTGAGCAGCTCTTGCTTCATTATCGCTCATCACTCCCCGAGGAGTAGATAAAATAGAAATACCAAGCCCATTATATGTGCGAGGTAAATCGCTTATCCCTGAATAAACCCTTCTACCTGGTGTTGACACTCTTTTAATCTCGTTGATTACAGGCTTGCCTTCATAATACTTTAGCTCAATTTGAAATTCATGAATGCCAGGTCTTTTTTCAACTTTTGAAAAATTACGAATATAACCTTCCCTTTTAAGAACGTCTAAAACATTAGCTCTAAACCTTGATGCCGGGGCGTTAACCACCGATTTTTTTGCAGATTGACCATTTCTTATTCTGGTCAACATATCTCCAAGAGTATCACTCATTGACATAATTAATACCTTTCTACCAACTTGATTTAACCATGCCTGGAATTTGTCCAGACAAAGCTAGTTCTCTTAGCGCAATTCGTGACATTTTAACTTTTCTATAATATCCACGAGGCCTACCTGTAATTAAACATCTATTCCTTAATCTTGTTTTAGCTCCATTTCTTGGCATTTGAGCAAGCTTTAACTGAGCTTCAAACCTTTCTTCAATAGGAAGTGATCTATTAGAGCAAATAGCTTTTAATCTATCTCTTCTTGACTTATTTTTTTTAACTTGAGTTTCTTTATTTAAGTTTTTTTGGATAGCGCTTTTTTTGGCCATCTTTATCTCCTAATAAAATTATTGTTGATTAAATGGAAAATCAAATCCATTTAATAACTCTTTAGCTTCACCATCTGTTTTTGCAGAAGTTACAAAAATTATATCCATACCTCTAGCTGAATCTACATTGTCATATTCAATTTCAGGAAATACAAATTGTTCTTTAAGACCCAAAGCATAATTACCATTACCATCAAAACTTTTAGGATTAATACCCCTGAAATCTCTAACTCTTGGAAGTGCAATATTTATAAATCTATCAACAAATTCATACATTTTACTTTTACGAAGAGTAACTTTAACACCTATGGGCATACCTTCTCTAAGTTTAAAACTAGCATTTGCTTTTTTTGATTTAGTTACAATTGGCTTTTGACCAGTTATTAAAGACAATTCATTAACCGCTGAGTCTATTTTTTTGCTGTCTTTTACAGCTTCCCCCACACCCATATTTATGACGACTTTTTCAAGTTTAGGGATTTCAAAGTCATTCTTGTAATTGAATTTTTCTTTCAATGACTTTGTTATCTCATTGTTATATTTATCTTGCAACCTTACGGTCATTAACTTCTCCATTTTACTTATCTAACAAAGATCCTGAAGTAACAGAAACTCTCTTCTTAACGCCATCTTTAACTTCATATTTTACTCTGGTAGGTTTGCCAGTATCCGGGTCTAAATGTGATACATTAGAAATATGAATTGAGGCTTCCTTTTCTTCAATTTTACCTGGGTTTTCTTGAGTAGCTTTCCTATGATGTTTAACTATATTAACACCCTCAACCACAACCCTATCTTTGTTTTTTATAACAGATAAAATATTCCCAGTTTTACCCTTATCTTTACCGGCAATAACAACAACATTATCTCCAGTTTTGATCTTAAATTTTCTATTCATTACAAAACCTCCGGAGCAAGAGATACAATTTTCATAAATTTTCTTCCTCTTAACTCTCTTGTTACAGGACCAAAAATCCTTGTCCCTATAGGTTCGTTACTTTTGTTTACTAAAACTGCAGCATTTTTATCAAATCTAATGCATGTCCCATCGTTCCTGCGAACTTCTTTTGAAGTTCTAACTATAACGGCTCTGTGGACATCGCCTTTTTTTACACGCCCTCTGGGAATAGCTTCTTTAATAGAAACAACAATTACATCGCCGACAGCTGCAGTTTTACGTCCAGAACCACCTAAAACTTTAATACACTGAACTCTTCTAGCCCCTGAGTTATCAGCCACCTCTAAATTACTTTGCATTTGTATCATTTTTTATCTCCCAAACATCTTCTAATATAAAACTTCAAAACGTTTATTTTTTGAAATAGGAGTACATTCTTGAATACTTACAACGTCACCAATATTAAATTTATTTTGACTGTCATGTGCAGAAATCTTTTTTGATTTAGTTACAAACTTTTTATATATTGGATGCATTATTTTTCTTTCTATCAAAACTGTAATAGTTTTTTCAGCTTTGTTACTAACAACCTTTCCAGTTAATATTCTTTTAGGCATATTATTTTCCTCAAACTTTAGTTGGTACAGTATTGTTTAAAATTGTTTTTATACACGCAATTTCACGCCTAAGCTGTTTAAACCTAGCTGGGTTTTCGTTTTGGCCGTTTGTGACTTGAAAGCGCAGATTAAATTGCTCTTTTCTTAACAACTTAAGTTGGTCTTTTAGTTCATCACTTGTTTTAACTCTTAAATCTTTGGGCTTATACTTTGCCATTTCAACCTCTTTTATTATTCGCCTAGTCTTTTTACTACTTTAGTGTGCATTGGCAACTTTGCTGCAGCTAAACTTAAAGCCTCTTTTGCAGCTATTTCAGAAACCCCATCTAATTCAAACATTATTCTACCTGGCTTTACTCGGCACACCCAATATTCTGGAGAGCCTTTACCTTTTCCCATTCTTACCTCAGCAGGCTTACTAGAGACAGGAACATCAGGAAAAATTCTAATCCAGACCCTACCTGCACGCCTTAAATGTCTTGTTATAGCTCTTCTTGCTGCTTCTATCTGTCTAGCTGTCACTCTTTCAGGCTCAACAGCCTTAAGTCCAAAAGAGCCAAAATTTAACTTAGTGCCCCCTTTAGCCAAGCCATGAATTCTACCTTTATGTGCTTTTCTAAATTTAGTTCTTTTTGGCTGCAGCATTGTATTTATCCCTGATTCATATTTTTAATATTTGATCCTTTTACAGGTCCAGACATCCTTTTATCTTGAGCCATAGGATCATGTTCCATTACTTCACCTTTAAAAATCCATACCTTAATACCAGTGGCACCATAGGTGGTAAAAGCTGTAGATTCACCATAATCAACGTCAGCTCTTAATGTGTGCAAAGGAACCCTACCTTCTCTATACCATTCAGTTCTGGCTATTTCAGCTCCACCTAATCTACCAGCACAATTAATCCTAACACCACCGGCACCTAACCTTATTGCACCTTGCACAGCTCTTTTCATAGCCCTTCTAAAAGCCACTCTTCTTTCAAGTTGTTGTGCAATTCCATCAGCAACTAACTTAGCATCTAGCTCAGGTTTTCTAATTTCTATAATATTAAGACTAACTTCAGCACCAATTTTTGTACTAAGAGTTTTCTTGAGTGTTTCAATATCTTGACCTTTTTTTCCTATCACAAGACCAGGCCTACCAGCATAAATTGAAATCCTAGCTCGACCAGCAGGTCTTTCTATAACTATTTTACTGACCGCTGCAGCTTTTAATTTTTCAAACAAAAATTTACGGACACTTATGTCTTGATGAAGTAAATCAGCGTATGATTTACCACCAAACCATCTAGAGTCCCAGGTTCTATTGATCCCTAATCTAAAACCTATTGGCTGTGTTTTCTGCCCCATATCAACTACCTTCCTGTTCGGATAAAATAATGGTAAGATGGGAAAAGGGTTTTATTATCCTTGCACCCCTACCCCTAGCTCTAGCATGAAAACGTTTCATCACAAGACCTTTACCAACATAAGCTTCTTTAACTATCAACTTGTCTATATCTAAAGAGTGGTTATTCTCTGCATTAGCAATTGCAGATCTAAGAGCTTTTTCAACATCATTGGATATTCTTCGTTTAGAGAATTGAAGTATAGAAATAGCCTTAGAAGCTCCTTGTTTTCTTATCATCTGAGCTACTAAATTTAATTTTTGAGGACTTACTCTAATATTACGAAGCACAACCTTAGCTTCGTTATCTAACTCTCTTCTTGTGTTTTTTTGTTTACCCATTTTATTACCTATCGCTTTGACTTTTTGTCTGCTGTATGGCCGTAATAAGTTCTAGTAGGCGAAAACTCACCAAGTTTATGCCCAACCATTGCTTCGGTTATCGTTACAGGAATAAATTTTTTACCGTTATAAACCCCAAAGGTTAGACCAACAAATTGAGGCATAATGGTTGACCTTCTAGACCATGTTTTTATCACATCATTTCTTCCAGATTCTCTAGAAACATCTGCTTTTTTTAGCAAGTAACCATCAACAAATGGTCCTTTCCATATAGATCTTGTCATATAACTTATCCTAAACTTTTCTTCTTCTAATTATTAATTTATCTGTTCTTTTATTATTCCTAGTTCTGTAACCTTTTGTAGGTTTCCCCCATGGTGTCACGGGATGCCTACCGCCAGATGTTCTACCTTCTCCACCTCCATGCGGGTGATCAACAGGGTTCATTGCAACACCTCTAACAGATGGTCTCTTACCTAACCAACGATTTCTACCTGCTTTACCTAAATTAGTATTTTGATTATCTGGGTTAGAGACAGCTCCAACTGTGCAAAGGCAAGAAGATAAAACAAATCTAACTTCACCAGACATTAGACGAAGTATAGAATACGACACATCCTTTCCAATAAGTTGCACATAGGATCCTGCCGAACGCGCTATTTGACCACCTTTTCCGGGCTTAAGCTCTACATTATGAATTATTGTTCCAACTGGAACAGACGACAATGGCATGCAATTACCAGGCTTTATATCTGCCTTTTGAGATGAAACAACTTTATCACCGACGTTTAGTCTTTGGGGTGCTATTATATAACGTAAATCAGCATCTTCATATTTAATAAGAGCAATATAAGCTGATCTGTTAGGGTCGTATTCTATTCTTTCAACCGTTCCAGACAAGTCTTTTTTATTTCGCTTAAAATCAATTATTCTATAGCGCCTCTTATGACCACCACCTCTTTGCCACATAGTGATCTTACCAGAGTTGTTTCTACCACCTGATTTGTTTAAGCCTTCAGTTAGTTTTTTTACTGGCTTTCCCTTATACAATCCAGTTTTATCCACTAAAACTAGGCCTCGTTGTCCTGGAGTATTTGGTTTATATTGTTTTAACGCCATTTTATACTCCTACAGACAAATCTATTGTGTTGCCAGCAGCTAACGTAACAATAGCTTTTTTAGTATCAGATCTTTTTCCAAGAACGCCTTTAAACCTTTTTACCTTACCCTTAAGCAAAATTGTATTAACCGACTTAACTTTTACAGAAAATATTTTTTCAATAGAAGATTTCACATCTAATTTACTAGCGCTAATTGGTACTGAAAATACAATTTTATTATATTCAGACATTTGGGTTGATTTTTCTGTAACAAGAGGACTTAGAATAACCTGATAAGCCTTGTTAAGGCTTACAATAGATTCAATTCTTTTTCTTGGCCTTATACTCATGACAAACGCTCCTCAATGAGTTTTAATGCATCATCTACAATTATTAAATTATCTTTTTTTATAATATCGTAAACGTTTATACCTTGATATGACAGTATATCTAGATTTTTAATATTACTTGAGGCCTTTATAAAATTTTCATCTATCTTTTCCCCAGATATAATAAGGGCATTATCCACACCTAATTTATCAAAATTTTTCTTAAGACTCGAAGTTTTACCATCACACTTTAAACTATCTAAAATAACAAGTTTACCTAGCTTGAATTTATCTGACAAAGCTGATTTTATACCAAGTTTTCTAACTTTTTTATTCAACCTATGAGAATGAGAATGCACAACTGGTCCATGTGCCATGCCACCACCTCTAAACTGGGAAACTGCACCTGAACCATGCCTAGCTTTTCCAGTACCTTTTTGCTTATACATTTTTGCAGTAGTCATTTTTATATCACTGCGAGTCTTAACCGAGTGATTGCCAAGTCTTCTTTTAGAAAGTTGCCACCTTACAACCCTAGCAATTATATCTTCTCTTGGTAACAAACCAAAAATTTTTTCATTTAATGTTAGATCTTTGCCAGGTCTGTTTTCTAAACTTAAGGATTTAATTTTCAACTTTATCTCCATCATTTTGGATGTCTGCATCAGTTATTTCATCATTATTTGCAGTCGCTTCCTTATTACTTTCAACAACTTTTGATACAGCTTTAAGCCCACCAGGGAAAGGAACATTTTCTGGGACTTTATGTTTAATGGAATCAAACATTTTAAGAATGCCATTTTTGGAACCTGGAACAGCTCCTTTAACCAAAATAAGATTATCTTCTTCTATCAACTCTACAACAGTAAGGTTCTGTATAGTTGTCCTTACATTACCATACTGTCCTGCCATTTTTTTACCCTTCCAAGTTCTACCTGGATCTTGGCTATTTCCAGTAGAACCGTGAGATCTATGGCTAATAGAAACACCATGCGTTGCCTGCATACCACCAAAATTATGTCTCTTCATGGAACCGGCAAAACCTTTACCCTGAGAAACACCTACGAGATCAACTTTCTGCCCAGCAACAAAATGATTAACCCCTATTTTATCACCGATTTTTAGGACAGCATCTTCACTAACTCTAAATTCTACAACTTTTTCTTTAGGTTCACTTTTAGCTTTAGCAAAAAAGCCCCTAAGTGGCTTTGTTATATTCTTTGGCTTTTTATTCCCGAAACCGATTTGCATAGCACAATATCCATCTTTTTCTTTAGATTTTGCGGACAAAACTTCAACATCTTCTAATCTTAGTATAGTTACAGGAACATGATTTCCACTATCATCAAAAATACGAGACATGCCTAATTTTCTTACTACAACTCCACAACGCATAATATTTATCCTACAGTTTAATTTCTACATCAACGCCAGAAGCAAGATCTAGTTTCATAAGTGCATCAACAGTCTGAGGAGTTGGTTCAATAATATCCAGAACACGTTTATGAGTCCTCATTTCAAATTGCTCTCTACTTTTTTTATCAACATGAGGCCCCCTCAGAACTGTAAATCTATTTAAAGAAGTAGGTAAAGGTATAGGACCACGGATTTTAGCACCAGTTCTTCTTGCAGTATTTACTATCTCTGATGTTGATTGATCAAGTATTCTATGATCAAAAGCTTTAAGTCTTATTCTTATATTTTGGCTATCCATAAAAACCTCATTATATTAACTATTAATTGTTATTTTCTTTAAGACTCAATGCTTGATACAACACCAGCGCCA
>CAKZQZ010000122.1 GCA_937142855.1 uncultured Alphaproteobacteria bacterium
AAAACGTGCCTGTTGACACAGATTCATGAATACATAAACTGTTGCTATTGCTAAAGTTCAGTTGCTAGTGGTGCACTGTACATGAATACAACTTCACTCAGGGCGCACCATTTCACTTCAAGATGACGTGTTAACACATTGATATTTAAACGTATGTTTTATTAAAAGAAGTTTGTCACTAACTATTGTTATCGTTGACTGAGAAAATTATACTGTAGGTATGACTGATTAAAACTGTTAGTCCTTTACAAGATATGTTCTGTTAAATTAGTGTATTGAGTAAATATTTTAAATTTTGATAGGGTATATAATGCCACTAATTAGAATAGATGTTCCACAAGGTGTGTCTACAAACATAAAGAAGCAAATACATAGTAAAGTAAGAGAAGTAGTATTAAGAACTTTAGCTCCTAAAGAGGTTAAATACGATTATGTTTCAATTAGAGAAGCATTTGGGTTTATAGGTGACGGTCTTCCGGTTATTGATGTTGACTTGAGGCCAGGGCGTGATGCAAGAAGAAAAAAAGCACTTGTAGATGGCATATCTGAAGTTCTCAAAGAAACATTAAATATTTCTAAAGAAGACGTTTACTGTATATTTAGAGAAACACCTGCACATAATCATTATACTGGGGGAGAGCCTTTGCCTGAATGGGTTCCATCTGACGAGTAAAATAAGTTAATTACCTACTTATACTTTTTTAATAAATGTGAGGTTTACTTTTATGGAAACAATAAAATTAGGATTACCAATATTTTTTAGTAAAACTGTTGCTCTGCGTGCATTCAAAGTTTCTATTATTGTTGGAATTATACTAGCTTTTATAAATCATGGTAATTTAATTTTTTCAGGAAATATTACAATGGAATGCTGGGTAAAAATGATTGTCACTTGTTTTGTTCCTTATACTGTATCTTCAGTGACAGCCACATTAAATATTTTAGAAAACAAAAAATGATAGAATAGCAATATTTAACTTGCTAATTATTTTTTATAAGAGCATATCATTTATTATCTACCATTATGTTTAATATTAGGTAATTATATGAACAATAAAAAATACTATTTTGCTGACAGTCTCTTTTCAGAAATATTACTATCCGTATTAATGGGTATGCCATTAATTTTTTGTGCTACTGGGTTATATTAAGTTAAATTTAAATTGTTAATTTGAATAATAAAGAAGAGCACAAAACTCATTTGTACTCTTCTTTGTAAATCTAGCTAGCTAATTTACAAGTACAAGACTTTGGTCTACGAAATGCAAGTATTTTGTGAACTATGGCACGATTTCTTGCCTGCACAAATTTCTTCCATTGGTATGGTATATAAGTCATTTCACCCTCCTTTATTAAAGTTAGGTGCGTTCCTTCGGCATCATTACCTACTTCCGTCTCTTTCGAGATGAACGATGATAATGCGTTCCTTCAGCTTAAAAAGCTTACTTCCGTCCTAAAGGATGAACGATGAATATAATTTAACATTTTAGTCTTCAAAATCAAATTAAAATTTACTTTGTTAAAAATTAATTAGATATTAATTTCAAAGTAACCATTTAAAGTCATAAAAGTAAGATTTTCTTATGTTAAATACCTTATTTGATCGTAATAAAGCAAATATGAAAAGTAATTTTGGTAAAGGTGTAGTTCTTGCTATTTCGTCATCCATTTATGGGATTGTTCGTGTTTTTGACTTTTTAAAGCAGCCGATGTTATTTTTAGATATTTTTATGATAATTTTATTATTTTATTCTATTTATTTAATTTTTTTTAAAACTTACTCTAAATAAGGTTTGAAAATGAAAAAAGGTCTTAAAACTTTTTTAATAATTGCTTTGTTTTTTGTTTTATTGAAAGGCTATATTTTTTTCTTTATTAACCCTTCTATTCATTTAAATCCCTTAATGAATTAAATTATTTACAATTATATGAGATAAAAAGGGAAAGTGGGTAAATTTTTTTTTTTAATCAAGGAATAAAATAACTATGACAATTGAAGAATATAATCCATCTTCTTTCTCACAACATTTGTTACCTGTTACATCAGATCAATTGATTAAAAAATTAACCTATTGGCAAATAAAATATAAGTATTTTGAACATATACCATTAATGACTGTTAAAGAGTCAAAATCGGTTCAAAATCTATTTCTTTCAGAAAATCAAGGAGGAGGCCACATTAAAAACTTGTTTTTAAGAGACCATAAAAAAAATTATTTATTATTAGTTACCCACCAAGACGCATTAATTAACCTTAAGTCTCTTCAAAATAATATTAACGTAGGTAGATTATCATTTGGTTCCAAAGAAAGTTTATTTAAGATGCTGGGTGTTTTCCCAGGAGCAGTTTCCCCATTTGCAATGATTAATGGGGTTAAAAATAATATCCCAATATTCATTGATAAAAATTTACAATTTTATACAAAGCTCTATGCACACCCTCTTGTTAATGACAGAACGTTAGAAATAACAGTGCAAGAGCTAGAACTTTTTTTTAGAAAAATTAATGTTGTTCCTAATTGGATTGAAATATAATATTTAAAGTAAAATAGTTATGATATGAAATTTAAAACCCTCGAAGAAATACAGTCGCATCCAATTTGGATTAAATTACAGTCTAAAGGTACAGATAAACACCAACTAGATGAACAGTTTTTATCGCTATCTGAAGAAGAAAAAATAATTGCTATTGATTTGTTTGAGTCATTAAAGGTTGTTATGGAGAACATAATTAAAGAAAAAAATACTCATCATTAAAAACATTAGTTTATTTTTTTAAATTAATTAAATTTTTTTATTATTTTAACAAAGATACAATCATGAAAAAAATATTTTTATTTATAATTTTATCTGTATTTATAAGTTTTAGGGTCTTTTCTTTTGAACCTTATTCTGGGATTTCATGTCAAAATTTTAATACTCAAAAAAAAGATGAATTTTTTTTTAAGCAAGACCAAGATTATATATATGCAACTGCTTACAAGAGAGTTGATGGAGAATTTATAAAAGTTGGAAATGTTTTAGGTCAAAAAGTTTCTTCATTTATATTATTTGAAGATAATACTGTTGATGAGAACTTAAATTTTGCATGGCACCTAGATATGGTGACTAAAATATTAAAACCTTTTAAACTCACAACCTTAAGGGAACTAGATTTAAAGCTACCACAAAGTTTAGATTGTATTAGCAAAAATTTTTGGTTTTAATTTAAAGGAGAAAATTGTTAAAATGACTATATCAGAAATAATGATTGATAATAAAGTTACTAGAGTTACTAAATGGTCATTTCTGCCTGGCGAGGATACAGGACAACATATTCATGAATATGATTATGTTGTTGTTCCAATTTTAGATGGAAAATTAAAAATTATTGATAATAATGGAAATGAAACCATTTCTGAACTTAAAAAAGGTGTAAGTTATTTTAGAGAAAAAGGCGTTAATCATAACGTTATAAATTTCAATGAATTTCCTTATTCTTTTGTTGAAATAGAATTTAAATAATTAAGTTAAACATTTTAACAATGAGGCGTTTAAATGTCAGAATCCAAGCTAATAAGTTATATAACTTCTGATTTCCAAACTAAAAGTGATATGAAAGTGGGTGAAATTGAGTGGGAAAAAATAATGAATGAGAAATTTGAAAAATTTAAAAAGGCTGGAGCAATCAGGCAAACTGTCACTCAAATATGGAATAAAGAAGGTACTCTAAGGCTTGGTCATTTGTGGGAATATAAAGATGAAAAAGCATTTGTAGAATGTCAAAAGATATTTAGAGATGCCGAAGAAGAGTTTAAAAGAAGAACAGGAATTGTTTGGAAAATTTTTTCTAATAGAGGGGTAGTGTTGTACGATACTAGTTATAACTAGATTTTTATATGCTTCAAATAAATGAAAAATTTTAACCTAAAATTTATTTTATATATTTTAAAATTTATAATTGTTTTCCTTTTATTATCCACCAATATGAGCTTTGGCTCTGAACTAGATAAACTTTTTTTTAAAATAAAAAATGCTCCAAACTATGATATCGCCTTAAAATATGAGACCAAGGTTTGGCAGTATTGGTATAATGAGGGTTCTAGTAAAAATAGTAATTTAATAATGAAAAAATGCTTAATAAATTTTCAAAACGGTTCTTTAGACAAGGCACTCAATTGCTTTGTCAATTTACACAAATTAGAACAAAATTGGGCTGAACCACTGAATAAATTAGCTACTATCAAATTTATGATGGGTGATTATGAGGGGTCGTTGAAAGATATCAGGTTAACTCTTCAAAAAGAACCAAGACACTTTGGTGCAATAGCTGGTTTAGTACAAATAAATGTAATATTAAAGAAATATGATAAGGCCTTAAAGCACTTGGATACCTTAAAACAAATTCATCCACATATCTCTATTCTTTCATTAAGACCTGTCATACAAAAATTATTAAAAAAATCCCTTATATAAAATACCCAGTTAAGAATTTTTAAATAAGATAATAGATTTATAGAATTTCTTAAAATGGTTATTATTAATTTTACTTACAATTAATCTTTAACATTTTCATTGTTTCAAATTTTTTATCTAATTTTTTTTAAAATTAGTATTATTGAATTTGGCTTTGTTTTGCTCATCCTCATAACAACTGAAACATAATTCTATATTTCTGCCTTTTAAAGTTTTAAAAATTTTTGTAGGAATAGTTTCATGCCTATAATCTGGGTGTGGGTTCATGGTTCTTTTGCACCAGTAACAAATTGAATTAGTCTTGTTATACTTAAATGACACTTTATTTAACTTTTTTATTTTGTTTGTTAAGTAAATTTTTAATTTCTTTTAATTGGTTTTCGATAGATCTCATTTTTTTGTGCATGTCTTTTTCAACTAAATCATTTTCTTTATCATCACCAGAAATTTGTTGCATGGCGTCAACTATTATACCTATGAATAAATTTAAAATCGCAAAAGTAGTTACTAATATAAATGGAACAAAAAAGAGCCAGGCTAGGGGATATTCTTTCATTACAGGCCTTACAATTCCCATAGACCAGCTTTCCAAAGTCATTATCTGAAAAAGTGTATACATAGAATTACCAATTGTTCCAAACCATTCATAAAAACTATTACCAAAAAAATTAGTTGTTAATACTGAAGAAATATAAAAAATTAATATAATAATTGTTCCAACTGACAATATGCCTGGAATTGAAATGAATATTGCTTGTATAATTCTTCGCATTGATGGGACTATTGATAAGAGTCTCAAGGTTCTAAAAATTCTAAAAGCTCTTAAAACAGAAAATGGACCTGATGCGGGTATTAAAGAAACAACAACAATTATAAAGTCAAAAACATTCCACCCATCCTTAAAAAAATTAAATCTATATACTAATAGCTTTCCCATTAACTCTAATGTAAAAATGGTTAAGGCAATTTTATCTACAAGAGATAAAATTAACCCATATTTTGATGTGATATTGGCACTTGTTTCAAGCCCAAGGGTAAAGGCATTAATAATTATAACTGCCGTTATAAATGATATAAAAATACGACTTTCTAGAATGTTTTTAAGATTTATCATTTTTTGAACCCGATTAATAAGCCTTTTTTTTAATAACTAAAAATAAATTTACAATAGTAATTTATTTAAAAGTTTTAATTTACTAATTAAACTTTAAATATAATACTTTTATTTAAATTAATAGTTTAGAGAATTTATAAATGTACATAAGGACAATTAAAATAACATTTAAAGACAAGTTATCAAAGGATATGTTTGTTAATTACACGGATACTAATGCAGACTCTAAGGGTATAAAAAATGGTACTTTGATGAAAATTATTTTTAGTAATTCAGACGTAGTAGCTACTTTAATCCTTATTTTTCCTGACCATAAAACTTTTATGAAAGATCATAATAATTTAGCTGGCCCTATCATTGAATCTTTTAAAGATCAGGGCATTAAAGTTGAGTTAAATGATGGTGAAGTATTAGGAAACACGGCTGTTTCTTCTCGTTTTTTAGAAGTTTTAACTAAAGAGGCAAATTTTTACTCGCCCACAGACTGAGTTTTAAATTTAAATGATTAGAAACGCATAATGAATAACTGGAAGTCAGATTTTGAAGTAAAGTTTCAACTTGAGTTTGTTCATAACAATGGAAGAAAAGAAGTAAAACACAACACCTTAAT